>NZ_JGVT01000006.1:0-293738 GCF_003665005.1 Petrotoga sp. Shatin.DS.tank11.9.2.9.3 | reverse complement strand
CTTAATTTAACTCCAGCTTAATTACCCACTATTTTCGTGATAGAACCAAAGAAAAGTAATAGAGTAAATATTTTGGGAGAAAAAGTTTTATTGATAGCAAGTTCAACAGGAGGTCCTCGTTCTTTAGATGTTATAATTCCGCAACTACCTGAAAATTTAAATGTTCCTATAATTATTGTTCAACATATGCCCGCAGGTTTCACAGCTTCTTTAGCTTATAGATTAGATAAAATTTCAAATTTAAAGGTGAAAGAAGCCGAAGATGGTGAATTTTTACAAAAGAATGTTGTATACATTGCTCCAGGGGATTTTCATTTAGGTTTAAAGCAGGAGGATCATAAAATTAAGTTGTTTTTAGATCAAAGCGATAAAATTAATAACGTAAGGCCTTCCGCTGATTTTACTTTTGATTTAGCTGCTGAGATTTTTAAAGAAAATTCAGTCGCAGTTATTTTGACAGGAATGGGAAGAGACGGTGCAAAAGGGGCATTTAAAGTTAAACATTACGGTGGGAAGGTTATAGCGGAGTCTAAAGAAACTTCCGTAGTTTATGGAATGCCGAAAATCGTCGCACAAGAAGGTTATGCGGATTTTGTTCTTCCCAATTACGATATTGCAGAAAAGATATTAGAAATCTTAATTGATCAATCAAGGGGGATAAAAAGATGAGTAAAAGGGTAATTCAGCGGTTAATAATTTTTGGCTTTTTATTTCTCTCTTTTACTACCTTTGCAAAAACGCTTTATTTTCAATGGAGAGAGGTAGATCCGGCTTACTATTTTGAAGATGGAGAAAATCTATATGTTAATTTAAAAGTCATTTCTGAAAAGAGTGGAAGAACTTTAGATGTATATAATGATACCTTGATTTATGTAAAAGATAGTAAATGGAACGTTTTCATTTTTCCTCAGAATAGTTTAGCAATTATTAACAGCACCGAATCTATTCGTTTCGATCCAAATGATCTAAAAGTGGTTGATGGAGAAATTTATATAACTACAGAATTGATAGCGAAGTTGATCAACTTAGAACTAATTTCTAATGATTCTGCTGTTTACTTGAACTTGCCGCTAACTCAAGTAAGTTCAATAAAAACAATCATACAGAAAACTGATGCCAGAATAATAATAGAACTTTCTTCAAGTCCTGAAGATGTTGGAATATACCCTTTAGTTAATAAATCCGGATATTTAATAAAGATAAAAGGAGCCGAAATCCCTGATTCTTATTACTATGAAGAATACAACAATAAGATCAATTACATAAAGGCATATCACTATTCACCAACAGAAGTTTGGATACAAGTAAAACTGAACAACTCCGCTGATTTAGAAGAATTAATTGAAGAAAATAGAATCATATTAGACCTTTCTTTTAAAGATACAATTACCTTGCCTGTTTTAGTCTTGGATCCAGGTCATGGGGGAATAGATCCGGGAGCTGTTGGTCCTAACCAAACTTTTGAAAAAGATATTACTTTAAAAGTAGCAAAAAGAGCTCAGGAACTTTTGAAACCGTACAGTGTTAACGTTTATTTGACTAGGACAAATGATGTATACGTTGATTTACACGATAGAGCAGTTTTTTCTAATGAAAAAGGTGCAGATTTATTCATTAGTTTACACTTGAATGATTATCCTCAAGATTCTACGGTTTATGGATCAGAGGTTTACTATTTTGATTTTTCAGAAAGTGCATATGCCAGAAGAATAGCTTACCGAGAAAATTTGGATTTGAACACCGATAAGAACCTTATAGAAACATGGGTGACGGATAAAGAAAACAGTCTAGATGAAAGTGAGAAATTCGCCAATATATTGGGAAGTTATCTGAATGTAAATGGGGTTAAATTTAGGGGAGTTCATACAGCAGAGTTCGCTGTTTTAGCTTATACTAGGAGTCCTGCCGTTTTATTTGAAATGGAGTTTATCAGCAATCCTCAAGTGGTAGATGAATTTACGAATGGAGACTATGTGGAAGTTTTTGCAGAAATTATTAAAAATGCAGTTATTGACTTTTTTGGCCTAAAATAGGGCGTTGGGGGTGGTCCCCCAAACCCAAACGTTGGGGTAAACCCCAAACCCCTAAAACCCATTTAAAAACCATAAAACAATTAAAAAACATCATTTAGAAAACCGGCACACCAGACCACCAGTTTCAAAGTTCATTTTAATTGTTTGGTTTGCAAAAGGCAGCAAACAAAGGCTTATGCCTTTAAGAACCAAGCCCTCAGATAAATTTTAATTCTATTTTGATTAATTGGTTCGCACAAACCAGCGAACAACAGAGGAGGTAAATTATTTGCAAGAGAAAGCAAAAATTCCCACTGATATATTGATTTTTCTGGTTTTATTTGCTTTAATACCTTTTTTAATGGTACCCAATTTGGTGTATGAGTATTCTACTCAGAAACATTTAGTTTTTTCTTTGTTCATGGTCGTTATTCTAATTTATTATTTGTTCAAATATTTTTCTAAACCTGTTTCAATAAAGTTCACTTATCCACACATTTTTTTATCTTTTTTCAGTATTTCTGCCTTTTTATCTTTGATATCAGTTTATATGGAGAATAAATATTACCTACCCACGTCTGTCGGAATAGCCTTCTACATAGTGCTTATTGTGTTTTTTTCTTACGTAATTACTACACGTTTTGGAAAGGATTTTAAATTTATTGAGTACGGTCTTTTTATTTTTATGGTTACAGGGACTGTTATAGCCATAGATGGACTTTTGAACAAGTTTTTAGGCTTTGATTTGTTCTTTGGTAAATATGGGGATCCTTCCCAAAGAATAGTATTAAGAACGACTATCGGAAACCCTAATTTTGTTTCAGACTATTTAGCTCAGCTGTTACCAATTTCTATATATTTTACTTTAAGGAAAAATACTAATACCTACATTAGAATATATGCTTTAGCGAATGTTTTCATAATGTATTGGGTTGTTTTGTTGGCACAAACTCGTTCAATTTACCTTGCGACTTTTGTTGGTTTAGGATTTGCTATAGTATCTTACCTCATTTCAAATAAAAAAGACACCTTGAAAAATTATGTAAAAAGTAATGAGTTTAAAATATGGGTGATTTTGGTTTTATCTGTTTTAGCCTTTTTATTCCTTATGTTTAATTTTGAGACGCCATTCAACAGAGGTGGAGAAGTAATCGCGGCAGATCGTTTCGCAGCAATGGCTTCTGTTTCTTCTTGGGATGAAAGAAGTTTGTCATGGCTTTCCGCTGTAAAACAATTTGCAGATGAGAACCATAAAAACCATTTTATAATTGGAAGTGGAATAAATACATATCCAGTGTATGCGGTTCATTACTTAGCTGAGGTACAGGCAGAAAACCCCGAAAGGTTTTTATATGCATGGAATAATTTTAAAAGGGCTCACAACGACTATCTACAGGTATTGGGAGAGACAGGTATTTTAGGTTTTTCTTCAATAGTGTTAATGCTCGTAAGTTTAATGGTGGTATACTTTAAAGTTTTAAAGCTCGAAAAAGATGATGACAACAAAATCCTTTTATTTCCCTTATTTGGATGGAGTGCCACTATCATGGTAATCCACGCATTTACAGAGTTTGCATTTCACATGCATCCCAACCTTATATTAAGTGTATTTATCCTCTCAAGTGCTGTATCAGAACAGTTCCATCCACATGTGAAAAGCTTAAATATCAAAAAAAGTCAGTTTGTGATTATTCCTTTAGTTGTGGTTGGAGTAGTAGCGTCTTATTACAAAATAAACGAGGTTACATCCGAGGCCCTCTTCGTTAAAGGAAATCGTGAATACAATTCAATGGTATCTCTTATTAACGCTACTGAAAGTCAAATACCAAATATTATAAGCCAACTTGAATCTCAAAAATCCACTCTTCAAAAACAATTAGCAAATTACACTCCAGGAAGTGCAAATTTTCAAAGGATAACACAGAGTATAAACCAGATAGAGACGCAGATAGAAGATTATAAAAATATGCAGTTATCATATGAAAGTAGAGCTGAACAAAGCTATAATAATGCTTTTGAATATTTTCAGAAATCATTAAAATGGGACCCTAATTTTGGTAAATCGGCATTTTACCTGTCCCAGCTTTTAACGTCCAGTATTCGGCAAAATTCTCTTACTTATGAAGATTTACCTAAAATATTTGAAAAAGAAATCGATGGTTACGATTTTATTATCGAAGAGTTTAATGGCTCACTTGATTTAATGCCATTTCCTGATAACATTTTGAGAGACACCGTAGAACCGATTTATTCTATCGACCTAAGCAACAATGCTAAACAGATTACATTAAAAATTCAAACCCTATACGATGGCATAAATCAATTGGAGTATTCATACTTATCATTCAATGAAAAAAATGCCTATAGATTGATAGGCAGAATATATTATAACATCGTAGTTCTATACGAACAGTTAAAAAATTATATACCACTGGATAAGTTAGAAGTAGTAGAAGAACTTCAAAATGAAGCTTACAGTAATTTTCATCATTGGGAGCAGCAAGCTATTTACATCCTTCCTGGTGGTTGGAATAGGTTCCCTGAATGGGAAGACGTTTATTATGAATATTTGCTGTTAACTGCAAGGCTGATAAACATATATCCACAAGATGAATTAATAAACAAAATAATTTTTATAACCCAGAAAGAGGGAGAAGCGGACTATTACATGGCACAAAAATTTAGAGGGATACCAGATAGTTCCTTAAAATTGTTATCTGAGTTATACTCAACCTTGAGGGATGAAAATTTAAAAAATCAACTAGCAGAAAATGTTGTTAGCAATTATGAGGCTGTTTACAACTATTACAAGGGTCAAAAAGAAGAAGGATCTCCTAATTATACTAGATATCAAGATAGAATCGAAAGTTTCTTCAGTGATTACGAATTTTTTACAAGAAGGTTGGTAAAGTAGTGAACAAGGTAATGACATTTTTGTTGCTGATATCTTTGAGTTGGTTTTTGATCGTATTTTCTGTTTTTTTGAAAATAAACTCTTATGGATACACACTTGAAGGTAGCCTCAAAGATTTCTACGTTGAAAATGCTTCTTTGATGGAAGTTAAGCCTTTTATAGAAGATGGTCACATTGAAGAAGTTGAATTGAATGGATATAAAATTTATAAGAAAGATGATAAAATTATTATAAGGAAAGTTATTGAGTAATGTTGAAAAATATTCTCTCAAAAAGTAGGAGTTTTCATGAGCAATGATTGAAGAAGTTATAAATTCTTTTGATTATATAGTTCAACTGAAAGAAAAGGGTATGATAACTTGGGAAGAGATCTTCCCAAGTTTTTATAGCATTGCAAAAAATAATTTCAAAGTAATTCAAGAAAATGGCCTTTTAGAAGATGTTAAGAAGATTTTGGCTTATACAAAACCTCTTAAAACATTGTCAGAAGAACGTAAAGAAAGGCGTCTAGAAGGCTTAAAGGATTCCTTAAAGATTTTAAAAGAGCGGTATTTAGTTGATGAAGTTTTGGAAAAACCAGAAAAAAAATTGGCACCACTCACCGATATAAAATATATAAAAAAAGTAGGAACAAAAAGGGCTTTAATTCTAAATAAATTAGGTATTTTTTCGTTAAAAGATTTCTTTTACTATCCACCTAGGGATTACGAAGACAGAAGAAAGGTGGTTAAAATATTCAACGCCAAAGAGGACGAAAAAGTCGTAATAATAGGAAATGTAGTAAAAAGTGAGGAAGTAAAAATAAATAAAGGTTTAACTATTTACAACTTTTCTGTGGAAGATGACAGTGGAGTCATAATCGTTACTTTTTTCAACCAGGATTACGTTAAATCTTATTTAAAAAGAGGTGTGAAATCCGCTTTTTATGGAAAGATAGAATATTCATACGGTATGAAACAGATGAAGTCTCCAGATTTTCAAGTGATTGAAAGTGATGAGGATTTCAAAAGTGAAATTCTGCCGGTTTATCCATTAACCTTTGGTATCTTCCAAACAACTATGCGAAGAATAGCAAAAGAAGCCATCCAACAGACATATTTTTTAGAAGAATTTTTACCTGAAGAATTTGTCCAAGAATTCAATTTATTAGATTTGAAAAAGAGAATAAAGGGAATTCATTTCCCTTTAAGTATTTATCACAAAGAAAGATCTTGGTACTCTTTAAAATACGAAGAGGCAATTTTATTTGAGTTAGCAATGATATATCTGAAATTAAAGATGAAAGAAATGAAAAAAGGTGAGACGAAAGAGATAAAAGGAGAATTAACGAAAAAATTTCTCAATACTTTAAATTTTGAACTCACTCAAGCTCAGAAAAGAAGTTATGAAGAAATAAGAAAAGATTTAATTTCTCCATATCCTATGAATAGACTTTTACAGGGAGATGTTGGTTCTGGTAAAACCGTTGTTTCAGAACTAGCGATTATAGATGTTTGTGAAGCTGGATATCAGGCAGCAGTTATGAACCCTACCTCTGTTTTAGCTAAGCAACAGTTTAAGAAGCTTTCAAAAGATTTAGAGCCGTTAGGTTTGAAAATAGTTTTGCTAACAGGAGATACTAAGGAAAGCGACAAAATATTAATAAAAGAAAAGCTAAAATTAGGAGAAATTGATGTTGTAGTTGGTACTCACGCAATTATTCAACAGGATGTTGAATTTAAAAAACTAGGGTTGGTGGTGATTGATGAACAACATAGATTTGGAGTGAATCAAAGACTTGAACTTATTAAAAAGGGGAATCATCCAGATATTTTGGTAATGACTGCTACTCCCATTCCTAGGACTTTGGCAATGACTTTTTACGGCGACTTAGACGTTAGCTTAATTGATGAGATGCCTAAAGGTAGAAGACCTATTAAAACAATACTTATTGCTGAATCCAACAGAAAAAGTTTGTATGAATTTGTTAAAGAAGAATTGGATCAAGGGAATCAAGTTTTTTTCGTGTATCCATTGATAGAAGAATCTGAAGCCTTAGAATTAAAAAACGCTATCAGTATGTATGAAGAGCTAAGTAAAGTATTTGAAGAATATAAAGTGGGGCTTTTGCATGGGAGGCTTTCACCTTCAGAAAAAAATGACGTGATGGACAAATTTGTTCAAAAAGAGTATGATATATTAGTTTCGACATCGGTAGTAGAAGTGGGGATAGATATCCCTGATGCTACGGTAATGGTCATCGAACATCCCGATCGTTTTGGATTATCTCAATTGCATCAGCTCAGAGGAAGAGTGGGCAGAAGTGATAAACAGTCTTATTGTTTTTTAGTAATAGATGATGATGCCAACAATGAGATAAAAAGTAAAATGAACTCCTTTTCTAAGACGTTAGATGGTTTTGAAGTGGCAGAAATTGACTTAAAATGGAGGGGACCAGGAAAATTCTTTGGAGTGGAACAGCACGGGATACCAGAATTTAAATTTTTGGATTTAGTCGAAGATATAAATATAATAGAGAATTCAAGAAAAAAGGTAGAGCGATTTTTAGCAACTATCCAAAGTTTCGATAGATATCCTAATTTAAAACACGAATTGCAAACAAGATATGGAGATTCAATACATTTGGTCAACGTTCTATAGAGATTTTTAAGTCTTTAGGAGGAAAAACATGAAAAGAGATAAAGTCTTTTTAAGCACTTTGTTGGTTTCGATAGCCTCTTTTTTAGTCATTAGTATAATTATTTTACCAAAAAGTTTTTCTGGGGAATGGTATTTCAGCCCTGTTTTAGTCACAGTTGGTCCATTAGAAATAAGATGGTATGGACTGTTAATTGCTTCATCCATACTGTTGGCAACTTTTATTGCTCAAAAAGAAGCTGAAAGAGAAAAAATAAATGAAGACGATCTTTTCACAGCTGTTTCTTTGGGAATTATATTTGGGATTATAGGTGCAAGGCTATATTATGTTCTTTTTAATCTTGAATATTTCTCTCAAAATCCTTCAGAAATTTTTAAGATTTGGCATGGAGGATTGGCTATACATGGAGCAATATTGGCTGCTTTTTTGGTAGTTTTTTTGTATACACGTTTGAAAAAAAAGTGTACCTTTACATTTCTTCAAGGGTTAGATTTATTCACCTTTGTTTTACCGTTAGCTCAGGCTATTGGAAGATGGGGTAATTTTTTCAACCATGAGGCATACGGTTCACCAACAAATCTTCCCTGGAAGATGTACATTTCATTACCGGATAGAATGCCAGGGTATGAAGCCTATGAGTATTTTCATCCAACATTCTTGTATGAATCTGCATGGAATTTGTTGGTATTTCTAATATTGTTTTATTTTATTAGAAATAAGAGAAAAACATATGGAGAAGTGACTGCTCTGTATTTAATTCTTTATTCTATTGGGCGAATTCCTATTGAAAGGTTAAGAACGGACAGTCTCTATATTGGGGATCTACGAGTTGCTGTAGTTATAAGCTTTATATTGATAGTGTTGGGTTCTTTGCTTTTTGTATACCTCAGAAATAAGAGAGTAATCGTCGAAAAAAAGGAGTGAATATTGATTGATAAATATTCTATTGATAGCTTTAGGTATTTTTCTATTAATAAGAGGGGCAGATAGGTTAATAGAAGGAGCCCTTGGATTGACAAGAAAACTAGGTGTTTCTGAACTGTTTGCAGGTTTGACTGTGGTGGCTTTTGGTACCAGTGCACCTGAATTAGTTGTTACCGTTTCTTCATCAATAAAAGGAGCCAGTGTTGGATTAGGAAACGTTCTTGGCTCGAACGTTGCAAATATTGGATTAATTTTAGGGATCTCTTTTTTAATATCTCCAACAAAAGTTCAAAAATCTACAGTAAACATAGAAATGCCTTTTTTGGTTATTATTTCAGTGGTTATATTTGCAATGATGATGGAAGGGAATAGCGTATTAACTCGATACGATGGTATGATACTGATAACCTTTTTTCTTATTTTTACGGCTTATCTTTATTATATGGCAAAAAATGATCAACAACTCAGGAAGCAACTTGTCGAAAGCGATGAAATGAAAAAAGTCGAAAAGGAAGAGTCTTGGGCTAAGATAATCACTTTCTCTGCCTTAGGATTAGCTATGTTGATAATAGGAGGAGAACTGACGGTAAGCAATTCAGTTATATTTGCTAAAAATATTGGAATCTCAGAATCTTTGATAGGGGTGACTATTGTTGCAGTAGGGACTTCCCTTCCGGAATTAGTAACCGCTATTGTTGCAGCGATCAAACATTCAGATGATATTGTGATGGGAAATATAGTTGGTTCCAATACTTTCAATATCGCTGCCATACTGGGCATATCAGCATTAATAAATGGTGCCAGCGCGGATAGATCAGTTGCTTTTGATGTGTCATATGGTCTTTTACTGGCTTTAGTCTTGTTGTTTGGTACGATGATGAAAAAAGATAGAAAAGTTGGAAGAGGTTTGGGAGCTGTATTGCTTTCTTTGTATGTGATCTACCTAATAATTAGTATAAGAATTGGATAATATTTTAAGTGTGAAGAAAGGAATAAAAATGGGCATCGATAATAGAAAAAGTGCTCTACTCGCTATTTTTGTTTTTATTTTATTTCTATTTTTTTTCTTTTATCCTGTTACTTTAGTTGATGAAGGAGATAACAATATTAGAGTATTTTCGACGGGATTAACACAGGTGATTTTCTATGATGACATTCAATATACCTTCAAAGAGGAAAACATCTTTTTTTACGAAGAAATACCTTTTGAGGAGTTTATCTTGCTAAATGTACAAAACGGATTTTTGCTACGTCAAAGCGGAGATTCTTTAGTTCAAAGGCAAAGTAACGATTCATCGGCAATGGTTTATTTCAAAAATAAAAATACTCTTTATAACCTTTATAACCTTGATAATTTTTTCTATAATGAAAAATGGTTAGAGGAGTTAGTTGTTGAATCTAAAGACTTTTTAGAAAATATTTCAGAAATCGATGAACCTATGTATATTATTTATATGGATCAAAGTAGGTCTTTTCAAGTTTTGCCAAGTGTCTACGTTGTTAATTCTAGCAAGGATTTAGTTCATGAGTTATCTCATTATTTTTTCGGTTACAAGGTGAAGGCTTCCCCAACGGATACTTGGCATGAAATATTAGCAGAAACTAATTCATTATTGTTTCTTAGAGAAGTTTATCCAGAGGAGTATTTGAAAGAGTTAGAACTCAAAAAATCAGGTTTTTATGATGAACCTTATGGGGAAAGTGTAATATCCTTCATGGAATGGTTGGATTTTGACAAAGAAAAAATATTTGATATAGAAAGATACATTTTAAATAATTTTGATAGATTAGATGACAAAAGGTTTGAAAATTTAGTCGAAAACATTAATTAAACAACGAAGGTGTTAGAAGTGAAAAAAATTCTGTTGGTTTTTCTCCTTGCCCTTTTAGGGTATTTTTCTTTTTCATTTGACTATGTTTTTTTGTTTATAGCCGATGGAATGGGAATTCCACATATGCAGTTATCTAATATGTACAAACAATATTTATACACAGATCAACTGCACATGCTTGAACTACCTTACTATGGAATGGTTGAAACTTCTTCGATTAACGGAGTAACGGATTCAGCAGCAGCCATAACGGCAATTTTATCTAAAGAAAAAACCTACAACGACAGGATAAACATTAATCCTGATGATGAAAAGATACTGCCCATTACTTATGAATTAAAAAAACGAGGGTACAAAATTGGTGTCATAACAACTAACACCATCATCGATGCTACCCCGGCGGGAGCTTATAGTTTCGTTGAAAATAGAAGAGATTACCAAGAGATAATGCAAGATCTTTTAGAAAGCAATTTTGATCTTTTCATAGGGGGAGGAAAAGCTTATTTTAAGGATAGAAACACAAAAGAGTATGGATATTTATACACAGAAGAACTAAGTAAAATTCCGTTTCCTGGTAATGAAATTGTTATGTTGTATTATGGAAATTTTACTTTTTTAACAGACGATCCGAAAAGAGTTACGTTAGAAGAAACTTTAAATTATGCGTTGAGTAAATTTAAAGGTTCTCCTTTTTTCATTCTGATAGAGGGGGGAAGAATCGATCACGCTGCACACGCACATGATACTTATTCATTGATAAACGAAATATTAGACTTTGATAGTGCAGTAAAAGTTGCTATCGATTTTTATAAGCAATATCCTCAAGAAACCTTAATCATAGTAACTGCGGATCATTCAACAGGAGGTTTGAGTTTAGGCGATGGTTTTTTGGCGCTGAATAAGCTTCAACCCACTGAGTTTTCTTATGAAAAGCTGATAAGTACATTTAACCAATCTAAGAACTATGAAGAGTTTCAAGAAAAATTGGGTTTGACGCTTGATTTAGAAAAAGAGTTTTACGATACCAAGAATTCAGAAGAAAATGTAACTTATCAATCGCCAATAATCAAAAGTTTTTATGAAGCGTTAAACGATCCTGTGGGTATAAATTGGAGTACTTTTGGGCATACATTAGATTACGTACCTCTTTTTTCCAACGTTCCATTTGATAAAAATATAATATCAAATAATGAAATTTTTTCTATTTTTGAGATTTATTGACTTAAATGGGGTTAAACGACTTTAATCGCTGCTAATTGAAAGTAATTGCCTATAATTAGATTTTGAGAAAAAAATTTCATGATGTATAATATCTCTACAGAGCACTTTTGTAGGTTACCCTCCCTCCTGGAGTGTTCTGTCCCCGGAAGAATTCATTTCCAAATTAGGGCCTTATTAAGGCCCTTTTTTTAAGGTTTAAAAAAGATTAGAATTTCAATATCACCGTAATCTCTTACTTCTTCTCTAATTAAATTTTTAGGTATATAATCAGATTTTTCATTCTTATATTTTTCAATAATGATGTAGCCGCCGTTTCTAATTAAAAATACATTTGAATCTATGAATTTCAAAAATTCTTGGACATAACTGTTATTAAAAGGTGGATCAGCAAATATGTAATCAAACTGTTCATTTGAAAGTTTTGTAATAGATTTTCTAAAATCTGATTTTATAACTTTTATTTTATTTAGTACCCCTAAAGATTCAGCGTTTTTTAAAATCGAGCTCACGGCCTTAGTCGAAATATCAACCATTGTAGAACTTTTTGCCCCATTACTTAAAACTTCAAAACTCATTATGCCGCTACCTGCAAAAAATTCTAAAAAATTAGCTCCTGTAAAATCAAAAATGCTTATCAGAGCTCTTCTTAAAGTAGCGGGAGTATATCTCGTCCTACGATCATCAACTGTTTCTATATTGGTATTCTTAAATTTGCCGCTTTCAATCTTCAAAGCCATTTTTACACCTCATACAAACAAAGAAGGGCTTCATTAAGCCCCTTTCGTTTTTGGAGCGGATGACGGGACTCGAACCCGCGACTCCCAGCTTGGGAAGCTGGAGCTCTACCAACTGAGCCACATCCGCATTTGAAATTTTTATTTTAAATCAAATATATTATACCAATAATTTAAAACAAAATCAATATTTAATATTTTAATTATATTTTATCCTTGTTAACGTCATAAAATAATTTATGAAAGAACTTTTGTATATTATTTTGAGAAATCTTTTTTGTCTCTAATTCCTTAGTTATGTCAAAAAGCCCAACATCTAAATCATCTTCAAATAATAATTCTTTTTCTTCTTTTTTCATTATCGAAGAAAAGTTATTTTTTATCTCAGAATCAGGTTTTATGACATTTTCCAAATGAGAATACGCTTCTTGGTTCTTTCCGTTACTTTCCTCTTCAAGAGTAGCTGGTTCTTGAACTCTACTTTTGTCACCATTACCTTCTAACTCATTTAGAATTTCTTCAATCTCTTCCAGGCTTGATTCTTTCAAGATATCGTTTATATCCTTATCAAGTTTATTCTCAAGGTCTTCTATCTCACTTAATTTGCCATCTTTTTGGTCTTTGGATACAATAGCTTCTTCTAGTGAAGGGTCTTCATTTGAAGTTATCCCAATAAGTTTTTTTAAAGGGGATGATACTTGCCAAACGTTTTTTATGTATGGTTCATTAAATTGGTCTATTGTTTTGTATTTGATTCCTTGAGTTTCTACTTTGTTTATATTGGTCAGAGTTTCCATATTATTTAACTCGTTCTCTCTTTTCTCAAAAGTAACATGTCGACGAATCAAAAAAACAGTAAAAAATGAGGCAGCTAAGGAAATAGCAAATATTATTAGCATTATGGTAAAAAAGGTTAAAAGATTAAAGTTTTGCTGCTCTTCTTCCAACGGTTGAGTATTATTAATTTTTAGGTTTGATGTGTCTAAAAGCTCTGATTGTTGAGATGTAGATTCAATAACACTTAGAGCTTCATCCACAATGGGGATACCTTTTAGGGGTTGCAAGTATATTTTAGCTGTGGCATAATCTTTGTTGTGAAATGCAGATAATCCTAGATACATTTTTATTTCTGGTATTTCACTTTCTAATCTAGGTGATAGTTGCAAGGCTTGCTCAAAAAAAATTTGAGCTAAATCGTATTGGGCATTTCTATAGTAGTTTAAACCATTCATATAGTATTCGTAGGCAACTTCGTAATTATCAGCAAATATTAACATTATTTGGAGCAGAATTATCAACAGAGTGAGAGCTTTCTTAACGATGATTCACCTCACAAGGAAAATGTGATTATTTCAATTTGGTTATTTTTGGTAACTATCCAGACTTTACCTTTTTTATCTATGAGGACATCAATTAAATTAGTTTCAGATCTTTGGAAAATGCCAGAGAAAGTAGCTTCTTTTAAAAATAGGTAGCTTATATGATCTCTTCCAAAAACAAATAATTTATCATTAAATATTTGTAATTTTAATCTTCCTATATTTCCGTCTCCTATAAGTTGGAACCCATTTTTTGAGCTATCCCAAAGGACCAACTTATAGTTTGAAAATAAAATAAAGTAGTTATTATTATACAAAGCAAAATCAGTAATCTCACCTAACTGAGTTCCCAAAACTTCTTGAATGGTAGAAGTATTTATTAATTCCACGCTGTTCTTGTTTTGTAGTTTTGTTATTTTATCTTCAAAGATGACATATACTCCCCCATTTATTTCTTTTAACGATATAAAATTACTATCTTGATTTATCAAAGAATCGTTGAGATAGACATTACAGTTGGTTGTTTCGTATTCAACACTTAAAAATCCTACATTTGGTAAATAATAAATTTCAGTACCTTTAGAAGGTATTTCTGAATTAATTTTATCAATTTTGCCGTTTTCATTCAAAATGTATACTCCATCAACAGTAGATATATAATACTGGTTGTTGAATACTAATCCACCCATAATTTTATTTGAAAATATTTTTTCTAGTTTGCTGTTGTAAATAGCATTAGGACTTTTAAAGTAAATATTTTCTCCTACTTCGATAATGCTCATTGTATCTTCGTCTATTTCTCCTTGCTTCTCAGAATTGAGCAAAATTGTACTTTCTTTATACGCTGAAGGGAGTTTAAAAGTAGAAATAATAGTTGGGCGGGGATTTTCACTTTGATCTGGAGTTGGGGTACCTTCTACTGTTTCGTATGTGTATTCGACGAAATTATCATCTGTAAAGGGCTCCACTGAATATGAAGGGACGGATTCTTCTAAAAAATTAACTATTATATTCAAAACATCTGAATCATTGTAAATTTCATAAAAGCTCTTTTGAGAATAGTAAGTTTTATCAATCCCTTCTAAGTTAGCGCTGTCAACACTTACTATTCCATCTCCCTTTCCTCGAACAAATTCTGGATACAGCCTGGCAATATATTTATTTGATAAATCTTCATCAATTGCGGGACTAGTACCAATAATCGTTAAATATCTGATGTCATTTCTTGTGCCAAAAGAGTTTAATTTGTTCAGAAATTCAGAGTCAGGAATAAGATCTTCATAGTAAGAATTTATTTGATCTAGGTAAGAACCAATTTGCAAAGTGATTTTTAATATCGTGCTATACTCAACATTAAACAATTGAGATAAAATATCTGTGTTTTTCCCAAAGAGTAAATTGAAAAAAAGGGGGTTTGCTAGGTTACTACCTTTATTTGGAGTAGAAATGAGTACTAAATTTTCAACATTTTGAATTGTTTGAGTAGACTCCAAAGCATATCTAGCAATTAATCCGCCAATGCCATGTGCAATAATGTCAAACTTTTTATTAGGAAATCTAGAAAGTTCTTGAGCGAGACGCCTTCCTTCAAATTCAATGTAACTATCAATCCCTGTTCTTTCAACAAAACTGATAAAAGAATCGTTGTAATTTTTACTTCTAGTAGATGTCAGTGGGTAATTGTAACTCCAAATGGTTCTATTTGGAAAAAGGGATGACCAAAAAGATTGTGGATAACCATTTTCAGGTACATTCATTATCTTTCCTAAGAAATTAATATCAGTTCCAGGAATTAAAATAATATCAGGTTCAAGGGTTGGTGGCGCTTCTTTTATAACCTTGAGCCCACTGGATGATTCTTCTGGAGATTCAATGACTAGACCTATATAATTTACTTTAGTTATTTGGAATGTTTGCGCTTCTATGTAATACTCGTCATCTATTTTTACTATTTTTTCTCCACTGAATTCAGAGATAACAGGAGGTTCTTCCTGTGTGATGTAAGCCAAGGAGAAATTGACGAAGTTATCTCCAAAGTAATTATCCTTTGGAATCTTGTATCTTAAGGTAATTGGTAAAATAGAGGATTCATTACTTTCATCTGAGAAAGTAATTTTATATATTTCACCGTAAAAATTTTTGTAGTTGATCAATTCTTGATATTCCGCAGAACTTTTATCCACAACGCTTATATCAATGTGTTTCTTTGAAGGAAAAGCAAAATCAGGAACCATTATTTGAATATTGGTAGAAGAAGGAGTTATCTGATTTGGAGGCAAAAATATGTTTTTAAAAATAATAGAAAAAACAAGAATTAAAATACCTATTACAACAATCGATAAGAGAATTTTGTATTTTTTTTCCATATATTTAATTTTATTTAAAAAGTTGAAAGGTTTGAATTTTATAGCTCAGTCAACTCCTTTTGAGACTTTTACCTTGTTTCTATAATCTTTCGAACTTCTTTCAAAAGTTGAGATAGTTCTTTTAGATTTAGGTCTTCCAATTTTTGTAAAACATTTATATAAATATTATCGGCTATTATTTGTGTTTCTTGAAAATTATAAAAATTTAAAAGAGTTTTTTTGTTTACATCTTTATTAGTTTCTTTTCCAATATCTTCTTCTTTAGTAAAGATATCTTTTAGATCATCGAAAATTTGGAAAGAAACACCAAAATCAGTTCCTATTTTATTCATCTCTTTAGCAAGCTCTGCTTCCCCAGCCATTAAAAAAGGAGATGCAAAGCAAAAACCAAAAACCGCCCCTGTTTTCTTTGAATACATCTCAAGAATTTCTTTCTCACCTACATTTTTATCTTCTTTTTCGAAGATTAGATCTTCCATTTCTCCTTGAAATAATTTTAAAATGGTTTTTATAAAATAATCCACTAAGAGAAGTTTGTTCCCTTCTTTAATATTATCTAAACCGGCAACAATCTGTAGTGGGAGAGTGAATCCATAATCTCCAGCTAGTATGGCTTTATATTCTCCAAACTTTAAATGAGTAGTTAGAGCTCCTCTTCTTAACTTTGCATTGTCTAAGGCAGGTAGATCATCATGTATCAAGGATGATGAGTGTAAAATTTCGACAGCTATCGCAATGTCAATTAAATTCTTTTTATTTATAGAGATTATTTGTCCGAAGTTATATATTATCCAGGGTCTAAGTCTTTTGCCTCCATTTTCTATGTAATAAAACAGTGGCTTTTTTAAATGATCTTCCAGGTCCAAATTTTTGAAAAAATTCTTTATCTTCTTGTCAAAGAAATCTTTAAACTCTAATAATTTTAGAAATTCCATTGATTCACCTCGTGCTTTTAGAAAAAATTATTCGTCATCTTCATCTTCAGTTTTATTTTTATTTTCGAACTTCCTTCTCAGTTCGTCTATATCGAAGTTTTCAATATCTTGTCTGAACTCGCTTTGTTCTTCTGCGTTTATAAAAGAAGCTTCAATACCGTGTTCGGATACTATTTCTTCGTCTATGTAAATAGGTAAGTTATTTTTTAATGATAAAATTATGCAATCAGAAGGCCTGGCATCGATATAGATCTCTTTTGAACCACTATCTTTCAGGACTAATTTAGCGTAATAAATATCCTGCTTGAATTGGTCAATTTCTATCTTAATAGGTTGAGCTTTAAGTTGTTCGATAATATTACCAATGAGATCGTGCGTTAAAGGTCTTTCAAAATCTTCGTTTCTCAATATTAAAGCCAAAACACCAGCTTCACATGGCCCAATCCATATTGGTACAACAACGTTTGTATCTTCTACCTTTAAAAAAACTATCGGTGAATTTGAAACTTTATCTATTCCCATAGTAACATTGCTTACTTTTTTCATGTTTGAAAACCTCCTTTAAAAAACTGAAATTACGCTCTTGTTTCTTTCAAAGCTAGTTGAGGTTCGCTTGTAATCTTTTCGCTGATTATGCTTTTGAGACATTCTCTTAATTCTCCTTCGCTAGCGAAAAGTTTTGGCTCGACTGGTTCATGTATGAATAGATTAACATTCGAAGGTTTGATAAAGACGCTTCCTTTTTTGCTCATTTTGATAGTTCCATCTATTGTGACAGGTAATATTTTTATATTATATCTAAAAGGGATTAAAAGAGCTCCCTTTTTAAATTCACCTACTTGACCATCTAAACTCCTTGTTCCTTCAGGAAAAATAGTTATAATTTCCCCTGATTGAGATATTTTTGCAAATTTTTTAAGAGCTATAGCGCCACTTTTTGAATTATTCCTATCTATGAAGATAGAGCCAAGTCTTTTGATGAAATTTCCTAATATAGGAATCATAGAAAGCTCTTTTTTTGCAATAAAAGCTGTGGGATATATATATCCTAAAATTAAAGGAATATCGAAAAGGCTTTGATGATTCGCTACTACTACATAAGGGCCTTGCTGAGGAATATTCTCTTCACCATGAACTGAAATCTTACTATTTAAGAATTTAAAAGTAACTTTTCCAAACCAAGATACAACCTTTCTAATATATTCTTGAGAGACTTTGTGTCCCTTTCTTTTTTCCAAGATATTGGCTTTTATCAACACATAACTTCCATATACAATTACAACTCCGAGAAATCCGATAATTAACCATATTGTGAAGAATATTGCTTTTATTGTTTCTAATACCTTTTTCATGAATTGTCCTCCTTTTTCTTCACTTTTCTTTAAGATACATGAGACTATGATTCAAAGTGATCAATTTCTGAGACTTTACTATCTTCAATCTTATACTTTTTAACTTCATCTAAAGCATCTTTTTCCAATTTACTTAGATGTTGTAAAGAATCCTCAATTGATTTTATGTAATTTGTATTTGATTTAGTGGCAGGTTTAGAAGGTATAAATACGCTACATGAATCTTCGTATGGTAAAATAGATGTTTTATACAATGCGAATTTTTGGGATAATTTAATTGTTCCATTTTTTGTTAAATCTTTTGAAGATGTACCAATGGGTAATCCGCTTGGTCTTTTTAAACGATTGTCAAATATAATCGTACCTTCTTTTCTAATATCTATTTCTATATCAAGCTCCGGGTTATTTAAGTTAACTTTTAGTTTAGGGAAATTGTTCAATATAAATTCACCTATTATTCCAGCAAATTTTTGACTGTTGTAGGGGGAGAGATTTATTGGCTCTATTGACGTTTATTTTAAAAGTACTATAATTGTTGCTTTCAAGAGATTTTTTTGCTACTTCGTAGACTTTATTTTTAATTGAATCTATATTTAATTCAGTTTTTTCAGCTATTGAAGATGAATGTATTCCAAAAATCTTTTTTAGAATATCGATATCTTTAACGGTTATTCCCTTATTTTGTTGAGGTATTAGATATATTCTATTGTTGTTAACCTTGAAAATCAAGTTCTGGGGAATTTTACTTTGGATGTTGTTTTTAAGTTTATGCATAAAAGACATTTTATTTTTATTTTTTAGACTGATCTGGTCAACCCTTACTACTACAAATAGCATTCATTTGCACCTTATAATTTATAAAAATATTTTCTTCAACTAAATTATAACATAACTGGGATTTTTCAACTATATTTTTTTTAAGAGTCACTTTGGAAAATATGGAGGAAAAGAGTCAACCAATTCAAAAAGAACAAAAAAGTAACTTTTTCAACAAAGATATGTAATTAGAATATCTTTTCTGAAAATATTAAGTTAAGAACATACGATTGTTATTTTATTTAATATAAGTGCTTTCTATTGACTTTAAATAAAGGGTTATGTCTTATTATAAAATGTACGTTGTTAAATTAGACAAATTCAGTCATATTTGAATTATTTTTCACAATAGTATATAATTTAATTGACTGACTGGTCAGTCAATTAAAGAGGTGAGGTAAATGAGCACAAGTGTGAAAGTTTTGGATAAACAAGAACGAAAGAAATACATAGCTGAAAAAACGTTGGAATTAATAAGTGAAAAAGGGTTGTCAAATTTAACTATGGAAGATGTTGCCTCTTCGTGTAATTTGTCTAAGGGTTCTATATATAACTATTTCAAAAATAAAAATTCACTAATTGTTTCTGCTTTCAGTGCTCTCTTAGAAAAAGTTCAAAATTTTTTTGAAGAAAACGAATCTGTGCCCTCTCAGGATTGTGCGGAGGCAAGTGCCGATTTTTATGCGAATCTTTATTCAGAAATTTTAAATACTTTCCCTTCAAAAGAATTGATGCGATTGTTTGAAATTTTAATAAATTCTACACATGATCAAAGTATGATGAAAATTTTAACTCAAACATTCAGAGAAAATTATGGGAAAATTCTTGATAAATTTGAAAAGTTATTCAATTCGAAAACTAAAGCGTTTATGTTACAAGCGATGTTTGATGGTTTAGTTATATACAGGGCCGTAGGAATAGAATTTTCTAATGACGAAATAAAGAATAATTTTAAAAAAATGATTTTAAGTTTTACAGAAGATAACAAAAATTAGGAGGTGTCCGGTATGGCAGTTGTGGACTCAATGAAAAACATGTTACTTAAACAAAGTTCTAAATTAATAACCAACGTTGTAAGGCATTCTGATGTGGATCAACTCGGGAAGTTGTTATGGACATTATCGAAATTCTCTAAGGAACCTGCAAAAAGTGGGCTTAGAAAGTTAGCAACAGGAGCGGAAAATCATGATCCAATGCTAGTGAACTGGGCTAATTTGTTCAAAAAATCTAACCCCAAAGTTGTTGAAAAAATAATAAACAATCTAATCATCAACGAATTTGCAGTTGGTGAAAAAACAAGGCAGGATAAGATGCATGAATATGGGATAGTCCTTCCAAAATTAGCTGTGCTTTCTCCAACATATGCATGTAACCTTAGATGTGTTGGCTGTTATGCTGCTATGTACGGTCACAAGTATATGCTATCCAAAGAAGAAATTTTTGATGTAATTCGACAATTTAATGACTTAGGTATCTATTTCTTCATTATAACCGGTGGAGAGCCATTTGTGTATCCTTATCTATTCGATGTACTAGAAGAGTTCAGCGATTCTTACTTTTTGCTTTATACGAATGGAACGTTAATTAATGAAGAAAACGCTAAAAAATTAGCTGAATTGGGTAACGCTACATTGGCTATATCAGTAGAAGGATATGAAGCTGATACCGATTGGAGAAGAGGTAAGGGTGTTTTTGAAAAAATTCAAAACGCTTGGAAGCTCTTAAGTGAAAATGGGGTAATATATGGAGCCTCTGTCACAGCAACAAGAAAGAATCACGATGCAATAATGAGTGATGATTTTTGGGAATATTTAAAAGAAAACAATGTGAGTTATGCATGGGTTTTCCAATTTATGCCCGTAGGAGCAGATGCTTCGATGGATTTAGTACCTACTGCCGAACAAAGGTATGAAAGATTCTACAAATTGGAAGAGTTAAGGTTAGGTGGAAAGTTTGCGTTTGTTGCTGATTTTTGGAATCATGGTTTCTTAACTAACGGTTGTTTAGCAGCGGGAGCTAAATATTTACATATAAACGCCAAAGGTTATGCTGAACCATGTGTCTTCCAACAGTTTGCCGTGGATAATATAAGGGAAAAACGAATTATAGATATTTTAAAATCACCATTTTTTGAGGCTTATAAGAGGACCATTCCCTATTCCAATAATTTATTTAGACCATGCCCCATAATAGACAATCCAAAAGTATTCAGGGCAATGGTAAAGAAGTTCAACGCTATTCCACAACATCCTGGTAGTGAGCGAACCGTGAATGAATTAGCTCCTGAATTAGACCAACTTGCCGAAGAATGGAAAAAATATGCCGATAAACTTTGGTACGAAGAAGGCTACGCTGAGAAGTATCCTTCAAAAAGAGGTGTATATAACTACAAAGTAAGGATGAGAAGATATTCAGAAAATGAAGAAAAATTAGCACTGGATAAAAAAGCATAATATTGATTCTTCAAAAGTAGTATTATCTTTTAAAATAACGGGTATTTTCTACCCGTTATTTTAATTTTTCAGTTAATAATACTTAGGTTTGATATGGTATAATATAAAAAATAAAAGATTATTCTAATAAGATAGAGAGTTATAGTACATAGTCCTTTCTTAGAAACGAGGGGTGGGAAGAAAAGGGCATTATAGCAAGTGTGGGGTTTCCATAATAGTAAAATAATAATGGTATTAGGAGGAAATCGATGGAGTACGATTTTTTATCTGTCACATTAAATCCTTCGCTGGATAGAGAAGTTATAATTGATAATTTTGAAGTAGGTAACATGTATAGAATAGAAAATCCTTCAAATTCCAAAATGGAACCAGGAGGTAAGGGTATTAACGTTTCAATAATGCTATCTAATTTGCAAATGAAATCGATAGTAACAGGTTTTTTGGGGGGACACATAGGTAGGGTTATTCAGAGTAAGCTTTCTGCGTATGAAAATATAACGATGAATTTTGTTTATTCAGAAGAAGAAAGTAGAGAAAACATTGAAATAATAGATCCCTTGAAGGAAGTAATGACTCTAATAAACAGTAAAGGTCCCTTCATTAATGATGAAGATTACGATCATTTTTTAAGGAGATATAAAAATTCTCTTTCATTAGTGGAACATGTCGTAGTGTCAGGAAGTGTTCCTCCTGGCTTGAAAACTGATGTTTATTCCGATCTGATGTTTGAAGCTAAGAAAAGAGGAAAAACTACTTACATGGAATCAATTGGACCGTGTTTTGAAAAAGCTATTTTAAATAATTGCCCTACCGTTGTTAGACCAGACTTTAGAAGAAAAGCAGAAATTTTCGGGAAAACCCTTGAAAGTATAGATGATTTTATTGATGCTTCAAAAAAAATTATAGAAAATGGTGCCAGATTAGTTGTTATGAGTTATCAGATTTTTGGTGATGTGATAACAACAAATGAGGGTGTCTGGCTTTTTAATCCAGAAGAAAGGATTGAGAAATCACATCTTTTTGGAGCAGGAGATGCATTTATGTCGGGAATAATATATTATATTATAAATTATAATTTTAATTATTTTGAAGCTGCAAAATTCGGTATGGCTAGTGCCATTTCCAAAACGGATTATATAGAAAAAAAGATAGGAACTTTAGAAGATATAAAAAGAAGTTTAAGTAGGTTTTCCATTGAAAGATTAGAATAACAAAGAGGTGTTTACCTTGAAAGCTAAGGAAATAATGGAGAGAGATCTAACGTCTTTAATGGAAGATGAGAAAGTAGAGCGTTTTATTACGGTATGTCGTAGGCATAATTTATCTGCGCTTCCCATAGTTACAAGTGATTTTAGACTGGTGGGATATTTAAGCGAAAGTGGTATCATTGACGCCTCACTTCCGGGGTATTTGAAGCTTATGGAAACTACTTCTTTTATACCGGATAGCCATCAATTTTTTAATGGATTAAAAAAAATATTGGATCGTCCAGTATCTGATTTTATGATAAAAAAGCCATTTAAGGTTTACTTTGATGATACGGTTTTACATGTAGCAGATGTAATAATAAAAAATAAATTAAAGGTTCTGCCAGTTGTTGATGACAATGAAAGATTAGTGGGGGTTATTAGAAGAATAGGTTTACTTAGTAGAACATTGACTGGTGAAATAGAATATGAAGCGTAAAGTTTCTTTTATTACTTTTGGATGTAAAATGAACCAAGCTGAAAGTCAAGCGATGGCCGAGAAACTATCTCCTCATTTTGATATTGTATTTGAAGAAAAAATGGGTAAGAGTGATATCTACGTTTTAAACACTTGTGCCGTAACTTCAGAGGCTGAAAGAAAGGTAAGGCAAACAATTAGGAGATTAAAAAAATCAAATGAAAATTCCAAGATTATAGCTACAGGCTGTTATTCTGTATCTGATCCCGAAGAATTAAAAAAAGTAGGCGCTGATTTGGTCTTAGGTAATTTAGAAAAAAAACAAATAGACCGTTTATTGTGTGAAGAAGGTATATACTCAGATAAACATTTTTGGTTCCATAATGAAAAATATGACATATTAGTTCCCAACGAACCGTATGGTGACAGAACACGGATCTTTTTACCTATTGAAGAAGGATGTATTAACTCATGTACATTCTGTAAAATAAGATTCTTGAGAGGATTAAAAATAGTCAGTTTACCAACAGAAGAAGTTATAAAAAGTATAGAAAAATTTATTGAAAAAGGGTATAAAGAAATAGTGCTAACTGGAACAAATTTGGGATATTATGGAATGGACAATTCAGAAACCTTAGAAGAACTATTAAATCAAATCGGGAAGAGTTTTGCTGATAAAGAAATTAGAATAAGAATAACGTCTCTATATCCTGAAATAATTACTGACAATTTGTCTACCATATTGAATTCTTATCCAATATTTGAAAAACACATACACCTTTCGATTCAACATTTTTCTGATAAAATTTTACAATCAATGCATAGAAAATATAATAGAAAAATGATTTATACAGCCATCGAAAACTTAAGAAAATACGACTCAAAGTTTTCTATTACTTGTGATCTCATAGTTGGTTTTCCTGGTGAAGATGAGGAAGATTTAAGAATCCTGTTTGATTCAATTGAAGAACTTAAGGTTTTAAAAGTCCATAGTTTTAGGTACTCATTACGTGAGGGAACTGTAGCAGCTAAGATGCAAAATCAGATACCTGGAAATGAAAAAAAAGACAGACTTTCACAAATGGATAAAATTGCTGATCTCTCAAGAAAAAATTACTTGAATGATATGTTAGGGTCTAGAGTTAAAGTATTAACAGAAAGTAGCTCAAAAAAAGGTCTTTTTGGATACGATGAATATTACATCCCCCATAATGTTCAATTTCATGAGAAAAAAATTGAAAAAGGTGAGTTTTTTAGTACGGTGATATCTTCTTTGTCTAAAGAAAATAAAGGGGTGGTATCGAATGTTCTATAATGGTAAAGAGTGGGTAGAATTTCCATTGGTTAGTGGAGATGATGAAGGGTTCGTGAATGGTTATTCGATTTATGATGTACTTAGAACTTATTCAGGTATTCCTTACAATTTAAAAAGACATTATGATAGATTGAAACGATCTGCTGATTTTATGGCATTTGAAATACCACCTCTTGAAAAGATAAAAATAATTTTAAATCAGGCAAAAAAGATTCATAATTATGAAGAATTCAGATTTAAAATATATGTAACTCCTTTCACTTCTAAATATAAAACATTTTATTGCTTTGTTGAAGAGTTGAAAGAGGATGTAGATTTGATCGAAGAAGGTGTTGTAGTTAATATAGCGAGAGAAAGAAAAACTTCGTCTCCTATTATTCCTTATTATGTAAAAACACCTTTAAATGGTTCAATCAAATACATCCATAAAAAATATGATTATTATTATGATTCCATCGTTTTAAATGAGTTCGGTAATGTAACCGAAGGTACATACTCTAATATTTTTTATGTCAGTGGAGGTGTTTTATTGACTCCTCATATTTCATCGGGGATATTACCAGGGATAACTAGAGAAGATGTCCTTGAGTTAGCAAATGATTTATCTTTAGAAGTTGAAGAGAAAGCAAATGTTCAAGTATGGGAACTTTTATCTGCCGAGGAAGTATTTCTTACCCACACTTCAAGAGGTGTAGTACCTGTTAGAAGAATTTTTCCTGATTTTACTTTTACTGTACCTGGTGTAGTAACGGAAGCTATTCTTGACAATTGGAAAGATTTTATAACAGAAAAAATAGAAGATTGAGAGGAATACTTTACTATTAAGATGGTCTAAAATGGAGGAAAAATTTGAAGGTGTTTTAAAACAACTTTCTAAAAAAAATTTGGTTTACAAAAAAATATATATAATAAAAAGATTAAGAGAAGAATTACCTAAGTATATTCCTGAGAATTTATCAAAAAATGTAACAGTTAAAAATTATCTCTTAAAAGATAAGATAGTGGAAATAGCCTGTGCTGACAATTATGTTAAACAGGAAATACTTTTTAGGGAAAAATTATTATTGAACGCGATAAATTCTATTCTGGAAAATGAAACGATAAATAGAATTAGAATTGTTTCTTGAGAAACGCTTGTGGAGGTGTTTAAATGGTAGAAAAAACTTATTCTGGAAACGATATAAAGGTCTTGAAAGGGTTAGAACCTGTTAGGTTAAGACCTGGAATGTACATAGGATCAACGGGTAAAACAGGGTTAAACCATATGGTTTATGAAATAATCGATAACGCCATAGATGAGCATGTTAACGGGTTTTGTGATACAATTCGAGTTACTTTGAATGAGGATGATTCTATTGAAGTTGAGGATAACGGAAGAGGTATACCTGTAGATATACATCCAACTGAAAATAAAAATACATTGGAGTTAGTTATGACTTCGCTTCATGCTGGTGGAAAGTTTGATAAAAAAGCCTATAAGGTTAGTGGAGGACTTCATGGAGTAGGAGCATCGGTTGTTAACGCTTTGTCCGAATATATGGAGGTAAAGGTTTACAGAGACGGGAAAATATACTATCAAAAGTATGCAAGAGGTGTTCCTCAAACAGATGTAATTATTGTAGGCGAAACAGACAAGAGTGGGACTGTTGTGAAATTTCTCCCTGATAAAGAAATATTCGATGATGGAGATATAACTGTTGAATCACGATTAATAGAGAATAGGTTGAAAGAAATAGCCTTTTTAAATCCTAACTTGAAAGTTATCTTTGAAGATAGAAAAAGAGATTACAAGCAAGAATTTCATTTTCTTGGCGGTTTGAACGAATTTATAAATTACATCTTGAAACGGCGGAAGATGAATTCTATTTCCGAGCCGGTTTACATGTACGGATCATATCAATATAGTAAAGTGGAGTCAGAAATTCAAGTGGAAGCAGCTTTTGTCTATACGGATTCTGAAGAAAGCGAAGTAATCTCTTTTGTGAACAACATTAGGACTATCGATGGCGGGGAACATGAATCTGGATTCAAACAAGCTCTAACAAGATTATCAAATGAATATGCAAGAAAGTACAATGTTTTAAAGGAAAAAGACGAGAATTTTAGTGGAGAAGATGTGAGAGAAGGATTATTAGCCATAATACATATAAAAATGCCCAATCCTGTTTTCGAAGGTCAAACAAAGGGAAGATTGGGATCTAAAGTTGCCAGAGAAGCAGTAAATCAAATAACTACAGAGAAATTATCTTTATATTTTGATGCAAATATAAAAGAAGCAAAAAATATTTTTGAAAGAATGTTTTTAGCATATAAAAAAAGACTTGCTGCTAAAAGAGCCAGAGACAGCATTAAAAGAAAAACAATATTCGAAAATACAACTCTACCAGGCAAATTGGCAGATTGTACATCGAGGGATTTAAACGAATCAGAACTTTTTATAGTTGAAGGAGATTCGGCTGGGGGAAATGCCAAACAAGCTAGGGATAGAATGTACCAGGCGATTTTACCTTTGAGGGGGAAAATTCTAAATGCAGAAAAAACTGATTTTTTAAAACTTTTAAAAAATGAACAAGTTTCGAATATTATCATTGCATTAGGAACTGGTATAGGAGAAGAGTTCAATTTGTCTAAATTGAGATACGGTAAAATCATTATCATGACTGATGCAGATGTTGATGGCGCACATATTAGAACTTTAGTGTTGACGCTTTTTCACAAATACATGCGTTCTTTAATAGAGGAAGGATATGTATACATTGCTCAACCTCCTCTGTATAGATTTGAGATTGGTAAACAACATTTTTATCTTTATTCCGACGAAGAACTTGAAGAGTTGAAGAAAAAATATGGGGATAAAAAATGGAGAATACAAAGATATAAAGGATTAGGAGAAATGAACCCTGACCAATTGAGAGAGACCACTATGGATAGAGACACTAGAAAACTTGTAAAAATAAAGATGGAAGATTTAGAAATGGCAGAAGAGATGATAGAAATACTCATGGGATACGATCCCTCTATTAGAAGAGAGTTTATTGAATCTAATGCTAATAAGGTGAAAGAGCTAGATATCTAGTGCAATGGAAAAAGTTAATCTTAACCTTTTTTTACCTTCTACTTTTAATAATTTGTGTTTACAATCTCCTCCCTTTTTTTGAAACTCAAGAAGAATTTTTTGTTTATAAAGATAAAGTAGAAATTGAGAAAAGTATTTATTACGTAGAAATAAATAATAGATATTTTTATTTTGATATTTATGATAAAATAACATTTGTTAGCGATCATCCCTATCCAAAATTCATCAAAGTAATTTTTTCGAAAGATAAAATAAAAAAAGAAGAAGAACTCAATTTTGTCAAAAGTATTTGTTGTAATACGTCGATTAGAGAAATAAATTTTCCGAATAAAGAAATACTTTGTTATAATAACATTAGAATTGAGTACCTTGAATTACCAGAAATTAAAGATTTTTTGATCACTCTTAGTAATATAGAATTTTTGGGACCTGGGAATTATTTCATTAGTAACCATAGTTTCTTTAAAATCGATGATCGGGGGCTTTAGTATGGCTAAGAATTATTTGATTGGAATAGATATCGGTAGTTTTTTTCTAAAGGGAGTACTTTTTGAAATAGAAGAAGATGGAAGTATTGTGCCAATTTCACTGAGTAAACTTCCAGTGGACGGTATCATTAATGGTGAAATACAAGATATGGAATCACTACGTAGATCAATTGAAACGCTTATAGAAAAGTTGAACCAGGAGTCTCCAAAGAAGATTAAAAATCCAGAAATTATTGTAGGATATTCCACTAACTCTTTGAATATCACAGAAGAGCATTTTACTGTTGAGTTTAGCAAAAGGACAGAAATAAGAGAAGAGGAACTCAGAAACATCAAGAAAAGCATTATCAAAAAATACACAGACGAGGGAAAAATAATTTTAGATTCAAACTTTGTGAAGTTTCATATCGACGAAAAAAAGGTAAAAAATCCAGTTTCTTTTTTTGCTGAAAAATCTTTAACTACAACACTAAACATTGTATGGGTAGATGAAAATTCCTTTTCGCTGTTAATTAACGTCTTAAAAGATATTGTCTATACTTCTGAAATTCCTATATACGATTCAACTTTATCGAATAGTTATATAATTACCACCCCCAACGATAGAAATGTCGGCATCACTGTGATAGACTTTGGGTACAATTCTTGTAGAATAATCATCTTTAAAGATGGAATTCCAAAATTATTCTACACTTTTCCGTATGGAATTAAATATGTATTAAAAGATATCTCCAATATACTCAAGGTTTCTGAAAGAGAGGCACATAGGTTATTGGAAGAGGAAGGGGCATGTTCAAGAGAAACGAAAACAATGAAAAAGGTGAATTTCCAATTATTGACAGGTAGTGGGTATTCTTATGTTCCTCTAAGTCTTTTAAATAAAATTATTTTTGCTCGAGTCAGAGAAATTATAAGCAGGTTAAATGGCGAACTCTCAAAAATAGGTTATGAAAGAACTTTTGAAGTAGGTGCTTTACAGGGAGGAATAGTATTGACCGGGGGAGGCTCGAAAATAAAAAATATTGAAATCACCGTTAAAGAACTGATGGGTGAAAATTTCAGGAAAAGTTCCATAGTATCTTTTGACTCGTTCAAGAACATTCCAGAAGAATTAGCTAAGGATCCGGAATTTCAAACTGTTTTTGGGTTAATAGAAAGGTACAGAATCGATTTGTTAGAAGAAAATCTTTATGAAAAAAACAAAGAGACGCGTTCAGAATCCTCCAAAAGAAATAAATCTTCCAAAAAAACAACATCCACCTTAAAGACTTTTTTTAAGAAAATAACGGGAGGTGAAGAAGAAGATGCCCTTTGAAATGGAAGAAATCAACAAACGAAATAAATTGTTTAGTAGGAAAACGAGTTATAAGATAAAAGTAATAGGCGTTGGAGGAGCAGGGAATAATGCTATTCAAAGAATGATAAAAAAAGGCATTGATGATGTAGAACTGATTGCTGCAAACACGGATGTACAGGTATTAGAAAATAATGACGCACCTACAAAAATTCAATTGGGTAAAGAACTGACAAAAGGTCTAGGTGCCGGTGGAGATCCAGAAATTGGTAAAAAATCAGCTTTAGAAAGTCAGGATGATTTAAAAGAAACTTTGAAAGATACAGATCTTTTATTTATAACCGCGGGTTTAGGGGGAGGTACAGGAACAGGGGCTGTACCTATTATAGCTGATTTAGCTACACAAATGGGTATTTTAACTGTGGCAATAGTTACCTTACCTTTTCACTTTGAAGGATCAACAAAAGAAAGAATAGCTTTGAAAGGGTTTCAAGAAACTAAAAAGTATGTGGATAGTTTAATTAAAATATCAAACGATAAACTTATAGATAACGATGATGATATTCCGATTGACAAAGCCTTTGAGAAAGCTGATGAAATACTTATTCAAGCAATTACTGGTATTTCCGATTTGATAACCAAACCAGGTATGATCAATTTAGATTTTGCAGATGTAGCGTCGGTATTACGCATAAAAGGTTCTGCGATGCTTGGTATTGGACTTGCGAAAGGAGAAAAAAGAGCTGAAGAAGCTATAAAAAATGCATTGAATAGTAAAATTTTAGAGGATCCTGTAAGGAATGCAACAGCTGCTTTAGTAAACATCGCGGGTAAGACTCCAACCACACAAGATGTCAAAATTGTCAATGAAATTTTACGTTCATACGCAATAGATGATGCACGACTAAAAATGGGAATTACAATTATAGATTTGCCTCCTGAAGTTATTAAGGTAACGGTTATAGCATCCGGTTACGACAAACTGCCTGGAGAAGAAAACTATCTAGATCTTTATGAACAACCAGCATTATATAGACAGTTTGGAAAAGGTGTGGTTGCCGAAGAAATATCCAGATTGAACAAGTATTTGCAAGATCATGTAGAAGAAACTTCAGGAGAAGAAGTCCAACAACAATAATAATGAAAAGGAAACCCTCTAATTTCTACCTCTTGTATAATAAAGACCTAAAGAATTATGAAGTAGAAGAAAATATTTTAGACAACTTTTTGAAACAATATGACGATGAAAATATTACAGATTTTCATTTTGAGCCTCATGAAGGAAAGGTAGATGTTAAAGCCAGATACTGTGGAGATTTAATAACTATAGAAACCATGGGGGCATATGAATACGAAGTAGTGCTAAATAAATTGCTTATCAATTGTGGGTACGATATAGTAAAAGATTTTGAAAATATTGATGGTTCTTTTCGTTTCCAGAACATCAATTATAGAGCTTCCTTTGTTAGATCTTCTGGTGGAATAAGTTGTGTCTTAAGAAAATTGAGAAACATAAACGACATTAAAGTTTTCATGGGACCAATGATTCTTTCTAACGTCGAAAAATTAATTGATCAAAAATCAAAAATGCTTATTTTTTCTGGTCCTACAGGGTCTGGCAAAACTACAACGATGCAATACATAGTTAATAAGTTCAAAAAAAGAAGAAAAGTTCATAGCATAGAAAATCCAGTAGAGTATATTAATCCAGGTATAATTCAAATAGTATCAAAAAACGAGGAAGACAAAGCAGATATTTTAAAATATATATTGAGACAAGATCCTGATTTAATAGTTGTGGGCGAAATTAGGGAGGAAAATTTTGCAAAATTGTTATTTGAATCTTCGATAACAGGTCATTTGGTATTTTCCACGTTACACGCTAAGAATGTTTTTTTAGTGCTTCAAAGGTTGAAGATGTTTGGAATAGAAGTAAGAAATCTCTCTGAAAGCTTAGATCTCATCCTTAATCAAAGATTAATCCCTAAAAACTGTCCTTTTTGCCAAGGAAATGGATGTGAACACTGTTATAATACAGGGAAAAAAGGTTTTATAACTGTTTTTGAAGGTTTGATAATTTCAAAAAATTTGAAAAGAGACATATCACAAGGTAAGAGTATTAATTTTGTAAGTGAAAAATACAAAGATTCTGATTGTTATATAGATCCGTTGCCCACACTTCGGGAATTTTTTAATAAAGGGGTAATCAATGAAGATCAGTATTTAAGTAACTTATCTTCCTTCTAAATAATATTGAAAATAGTGAGATGAATTCATGCAATATTTTTCAAAAAGCCCGGAAGAATGGCAAAAGTATGATGAAGAAAGGAAAAAAGAAAGAGAAAGAAGAGAACAATCTAAAAAAAGAATAATTAGATGGACATTTTACATCGTTATATTTTTGTCCATGTTAGTGTTCATATTTATTATTATGGGGCGTAGAGGTTCAAGATTTGATTTACCTTACAATGTAGTTATAAAAGGGATTCATATCAATTTAGAATCAAAAGAAGAATATTACTATCCAGATAATTTAGATATAAAAGTTACTATACAAAATACCAACAACAATGATTCTCATGTAGAAATTGATAACTTTTCATTTTTGATAGTAAATCAGGAAAGTTCTGAGGTTGAATACAGTTATGTGTTCTCACAACCTGTAGAAGCTGATATCTCACCGTATAAAACAATTTTAGTTTTTGACCTGTTAAGAGAAAAGGAGATTTCAGATTTAGAAAAAGGAACCTATGAAGCCCGAGTGTCCTTTATCTTAAATGACGAAAGTGTAAATCTTGTTAAAACCTTTGAATACAATAAAGGATTGATTATAGATGTTTCTGCTAAAGAGATGTTTTACTTAACTACGGAATTCCCTTCTATTAGCATATTAGCAATAAATGGGACCAATGAAACCTTTAACAAAGAATTATTTGGAACGCTAACAATAAAACAAAAAGAAAAGGTTATCCATTCACAGAAATTTTCCTTTGGAACATTAAATTTGAATCCTCTGTCTTCGATACCTTTAGATTTTGAAATCAATAAAAATTTCGATCCAGGAAATTATTATTTATTATTCGAATTTGATTCTTTTGAGCAAACTTATGTAACCACTTTGAATATAGTTAATCAAATAGATAGAAATTACAACGATGTTTCCCTTTTAGTTTATGTTATTTCGGCGGCCTCAAGAGGAGATCAGCTTTATTTTGAAGGTTTACTAAGAAATTCTAATGAAGAACCAAAAGCCTTTGAAATTTCACAAGTGATCTTTAGGTTATTCTATGAAGGACAGCTAATTTATAATTACGAGAATAACGATTTATCTCGAGTATATATAACAGAATTGGGAACGGCTAAGGTATTTGATTTATCGAACGTTAAGACTATAAATTTAGATAGATCAGGAGAGTATGAAATTCAATTCAGTGTAAATATTGGGGATAAGACATTTTCAAAGAAACATACAGTGAAAGTTTATTAAATTCACCTAACTCCTTTATCCTAATAGAGGAAAATTAAAACAAATGAGGTTAAAATAATGTACGGATACATATCTATATATTTTACTCCAACAGAAGAAGAGAGGAAAAATTACCTATATTACTATTGTGGATTATGCCATTCTTTGAAAGAAAATTTAGGAGAATTTTACCGACTCACGACGGTAAAAGAAGTGGTTTTCTTTTCCATGTTGAACAACCCTGTTGAGAATATAAACGAATTCAGATGTCCATATGTAGGATTAAAAAAACGATTTAAACCTGAAAATAATTCTTTTATGACACCTTATGCGTATCTCAATTTGCTTATAATCTATGGAAAACTTTTAGATTACAATTTAGAAGGGAAACCAGTTCCAAAGAAAATTTTGAAAAAGTTGGAAATGAAGTTACTTGAACAGTTTGATCCCACAACTATCAATGAATACAAACATCTATTAAAAATGCAACAAAGGGTAGAAGAACAAAATTTAGATTTGGATGATTATGCCAAACCATCTCAAGGAATTATGGAGATGTTATTCGATGAATTTTTCCCTCAAGGATATCCAGCAACCATGCCTGTTGTGACAGCTTATTTGCTATATTTGGTAGATAGTGTGTACGATTTTAACAAAGATATAAAAAAAAGAAATTTTAACTCTATAGCAAACTCTTTTGGGGTAAAAAAATTAGATGAATTAACTCAAGATCAAAAAGAAAGAATTTTATTTACTTACGATTTATGTTCAAAAGAGTTCTTAGAAAATGTTGAAGAAGTCGCAAATTTTAACAAGCATTTAGTAAAAAAGCTAGCGACTTTTTCTTTGATATATCACAGAAATTCTGTCACAAAAATTTTAGATGGAGGAGAAATTGATGAAAGAGCAACAAACCATTCTAGAGCAAATAAAAAAGGGAGAGTTCAAAAACCTATTTTTAAAATATAAGGAAGATGAAAAGTTTAGAGAAAAAATGGATACTTTTAGAGCTGGTTACTATAGCTATGGAAGAAGTGGATGTGGTAATTGTTTAGAATGTTTAGGAGCCACTGTCTGTTTAGATACCCTTTGTGAATGTGGTGGCGGAGATCTTTGTAATTGGTTTTAAAAATTTATGAATTTAGTTATAAAAAATCCCCTTATAAAGACAGCTTTTTTGGTTATCCTTTTTTTCTTGCTATTCCTTATGTCAAGATATTTGAGAATTGCTCCCACTGTGGTTAGTTTAACTCTTCCTCTGGGAGTTTTCTTTTTAGAAAAAAGATATGCATTTATCTTCAGTATTTCAATTTTCTTTTTAATATTTATCAGTGGATTTGTTGTTGAAGCAATTGGAATATTTTTACTCTTTTTTCTTCCGATCCTTGCTTATATTGTTGTAGAAAAAAGGTTATTCAAACACTTATTTATTTCAATTCTTTCGATTCTTGCCTTTTATCTAATGTTTACCTTTTTTGGTGAACTTCTTCCGGATTTTGCAACTCAGGGAAAAGGGCTATTCTTTATAATATTTATTTATTTGATATTTACCAATATTTATGGGTATTTATTGAAGAGATTGAAATGTGAGATTTCTTCCTTACTCCAAAATTTTTCTAAAAAACAATAATACAATCAACTGGTTATTTTAAAAAAGGAGAAGATTTGATATGCTCAATGGTATAACAGACGTACCAGGAATAAAAGTAGGACACTATACTGACAATAAATCCTTAACAGGTTGTACGGTAATTCTAGCCGAAAATGGGGCGGTAGGTGGGGTTGATGTCAAAGGTTCAGCCCCAGGTACAAGAGAAACTGACTTACTAAAACCGGGGAATCTTGTTCAAATGGTACACGCTGTCTTATTAACCGGGGGAAGTGCTTTTGGCTTAGATGCAGCAAGTGGGGTCATGCAATTTTTAGAGGAAAATAGTATAGGTTTTCAAACAAGTACCGTGAAAGTCCCCATAGTACCTGCTGCAGTTATTTACGATTTGGATATAGGAGACCCAAACGTTAGGCCAGATAAAAGATCTGGTTATATTGCAGCAAATTTAGCAACATCAAATTGCGTTGAAGAAGGATGCGTTGGTGTAGGAACCGGGGCACTCGTTGGTAAGGCGGCAGGCGTTAATAGTGCTATGAAAGGTGGGGTAGGAAGTTACTCCATTGAATTAGGTAACGGGATAATAGTCGGGGCGATAACGGTTGTGAACGCTACAGGAGATGTTTACGAAGAAGGGGAAATAATAGCCGGAGCTATTGATAAAAACAATAAATTTTTGAATATATCTGAATATATGAAAAAATCGACTTTTAATGCTAATCCGGGTGAAAATACAACTCTATCTGTCGTAGCTACAAATGCAAAATTGTCCAAAGAGGAAGCAAACAAAGTGGCTCAAATGAGCCACGACGGAATGGCAAGAGCAATAAGACCTGTTCACACCATGTACGATGGAGATGCTATTTTTTGCTTGTCTACGGGTGATTTACCAAGTGACGTTACTTTAATTGGTGAAGTGGCAGCAGAAGTGGTAGAAATATCCATTATAAGAGCTATCAAATCGGCAAGAAAAGTTGGTAATATTCTCAGTTACAAAGATTTGAATCCTAGTAAAAGATAATTCCCACTATTCCTGTCATAATTATTATAAAAATCGGATTTAATTTTGTGAAAAACAGGAGCATCAAAACCCCAATAAATATGAGAAAACTCGCCAAATTTACGATATTAGTGATTCCAATTGTATACGCTGAACCAAGTATCAACCCGATAACAGCAGGTTTTAAAAATTTAAGAATATTTTGTTGAGTATCGCCATTTCCATTCTTAAAATATCTGCCTACCAGTAATCCTATAATTAACGAAGGTAATATAACAGCAGTTGTTGCGACCAAAGAACCAACTATCCCAAAAACCCTATACCCAACAAAAGTAGCACTATTTACTGCTATTGGGCCCGGAGTAACCTCTGATATAGCTATTAAATCGAGAAATTCTTGAAGCGGGATCCAACCTCTTCTTTCCAATTGTGTTTGAATTAGTGGAATCATAGCGTAACCACCGCCAAATCCAAATAACCCAATTTCAAAAAAAGAAAAGAACAGGCCAAATAAAGTTCTCATGACTTTTTTCTCCCTTGTGGCATAGAGTAAAGGCTCCCTAAAATGAAGGCGATAACAATTATATAAATAGGATTAATTTTAAATATTCCAATTGCAACAAAAGCCCCTGCAGTTAATAAAACTAAAACGATGGACCATTTAACCGATTTTGATAAACTTATTGCGGCGTATACAATAAGTGCGGCTATAGCAGGTCTTATACCTTCAAAGGCACTTTGTAAAACGCTGAGGCCCGCTGTTTTCGTAAGGGTAAAAGCTATCGCCAATATTATTATAAAAGAAGGTAAAGAAACCCCTATTGTTGATATAACTGCTCCTAAAACTCCATTTATATTGTATCCCACTAAAATAGAAATATTGATAGCCACGGCTCCTGGTATAGTTTGAGTTAAAGAAACAGTGTCTGTAAACTTATCCTTTTCTACCCACTTTTTATTTTCTACGACTTCTTTCTCTATTAAAGGAATCATTGCGTACCCGCCACCAAAAGTGAAGAGCCCTATTTTGAAAAATGTGATGAACATTTTTAACAATAATTTTGATCTGCCTTTCTCATCCATTTTTATTATTCTCCCCTACAATTTCAATTCAGTAAAGAATCTAAAATGATCAGCTCTTATCAAACTTTCCCTGAATTCTACCAATCTATTTTCTGAATCATATGTGTATCTTGTGGTTTGAAAAAGGGGAATATTTTCTTCAATTTCTAGCAGTTCTTGGGCTTCTAGTGAAGGAAGAACTGGTTCAAGATATTCTTTTGCATTGACACATCTTATTCCTTCTCTGGCAAGTAAATCATACAAGGGTTTTGTTTTCAGATTTTCATTATCCACTTTTTTTAAAAATTCGACAGGGATGTAAGAGGTTTCCAATATTAAAGGAATTTCACCAACTAATCTTAACCTTGTAATCTCCCATAATTCTAGGTTTTCAAATTCATCAACATCTTCCAAGCCAGAGACGTTTTTTACCGATATAAGTTTAGTATTAGAATTTTCAAGTTTATTAGCTATACTTTTTCCAAAACTGTAAAACTTTAAAAGGCTTTGCTCCCATAAAAGAGTTTGAACTTTATACCCTCTTCCTTGGTAACTTTTAATTGTCCCTTGCTGTTTCAATAAACTTAAAACTTTTCTTATCGTAGTTCTTGTTACATGAAATTCCTCCGCCAGTTCATTTTCCGATGGAAGAAATGAGTTCATTGGATATTCCCCTTCATATATTCTTGAAACTATTTTGTCAGCAATCCTTTGATAGATTGGCGTTTTATAATCGGCCATTTAAATTACCTTCCTTCAATAAAGATACACAAATATGTCTACTCATACTTGTATATACAAATTATATCAAATAAAAGGAATCAAGTCAAGAATTCTCAGAGTAATCTGAAAATATGAATGATTTTCTAAGCAAATTGATTAGTGGTAAAATAATATTAGCAAAAATTCGAATGCTATTATTAATCAATATATTAAAAAAACATTGATTGTCTTAAGTGTGGGAGCCACACAAAAATTCAAAAAATAAGGTAAGTTATCAGCAACTTTTTTTATAGAAAGACATTCAGACTAGTTGTTTTATGGAGATTTAAAGAGGTTCAAATGCAAAATATGTTTTGAAGAAGATGAGAATTGAAAACGACCATAATCCTATTGAAACATCAATTGCAGAAATATTTTCATTTAGTATATAAATGAGCAACATTGGTAGCTGCAAAAGATTCTGGTTTTATTTTATAATCATATCCCAGACCCTTCACATAGCCAGTGACAACATTAAAAACCTCTTTTGATCTACCGTTTAAACCTATATCAAGGTGTATTTCTGGCTTTATTAAATTTAAGTGATTTTCGATAAATTCTGCGGTGTTTAAACTAAATTCTGCTTCTCTTATCAATCTTGAGTACATATCATATGATCTACGTTCGTGAGTGACATAATAAAAATAAGTAGCCCCATTACCTACTTTGTAAATTACTATAGCGGTAGCAAAAGTTACCACTCCATCTCTTGCATGGCTATCTGTTCCCACCCAAACTTTGTAACTTTTGTTTTCTAAAAATAATTTAATGAAATTAGTCAACTCTTTGAATTCTACAGTGCCTATAGTTGGATTCTTTAACTTGAAAACGTTACCCCCTTTTTTTAGATAAGTTTTTTTCAATTATACACCAAAAAGAAACGATTTGTATTAAAAATTCTTAAGATTAATTAAGAATGCTTCTTAAATTCGAATTAAAAATTTGGTATAATATCTTAAAGCAAACGAGGAATATGGGGGAGTATAGATTGATCAAAGCATTTTTATGGCTTTTGTTAGTTACTATAATATGGGGTTCTACCTTTCCAATTCACAAGGTAGTGTTAACAGATCTTCAGACCTTGCCTTATTTGTTTATCAGGTTTGCTATTGCGGCTGTTTTGTCTTTCCTTATTTGGAAAAAACATTCTTTCAAATATGGGGCAACCTTAGGAATAATTTTAGGATTAGCACATGCCTTTCAAACTTATGGAATCAATTTTACAGATGCTTCAAAAAGTGGATTTATTACCTCTTTATATATTCCATTTACCCCTATAATTTCTTATTTAATTGAAAAAGAAAAACCCAACTTCATTCAGTGGTTATGTTTTCCTTTGTCTTTGTTAGGTTCTTACATGCTTTTTGGAGGTATTTCAGGATTTAATTTTGGGGATTTCTTAACGTTTTTGGGTGCCGTTTTGTTTGCAGTTCATATTGTTTTAATAACAAAATTTTCAAAAGTTGTTGAAGAAACTTCGCTTTTAGCTTATCAGTTTTTATTTGCTGCTATAATCAATGTATCAATTTCATTCAATTCTAGTTGGAAATTAGGTGCTCCAATTTGGTTAACAGCTATATACACTGCGATAGCTGCGACCATAGTTGTGAATTTTCTGCAAGTTAAATATCAAAAGGTAATTGGTTCTAATTCAACCGTTCTTATATTCATTGGAGAACCAATATTTGCTTCGTTATTTTCATTTATTTTTTTAGGAGAGAGATTTTCTGGATTGCAGATGATTGGAGCTTCAATTATGATTGGAGTAATAATTTTAACTACTTTTTCGTACAGAGTTAATAAATATTTGAAGAAGAAAGTAAATTTAAAAGAGCTTTAAGAAAGAGGAGGATTTTTAGTGAGATACATAGACATCAGAAGTGATACCGTTACGCAACCTACTCAAGAGATGAGAGAAGCAATGTTTAAGGCAGAAGTTGGTGATGATGTTTACGATGAAGACCCAACGATGAAAAAATTAGAAAAATACGCTGCAGAAGTAGTAGGAAAGGAAGATGCACTTTTTGTTCCTAGTGGAACGTTTGGTAACCAACTTTCTATCTTTACGCATTGTGAAAGGGGAAATGAAGTTATCCTTGATGATAGTTGCCATATTGTTGTTCACGAAGTCGGAGCAGCTTCGGTAATCGCTGGCGTACAATTGAGAACTATAAATAGTGATAAGGGAGTTATGTCACCTAAAGATATTAAAAATAGAATAAGAAAGGGAGAAGATGATCTACATTTCCCATCTACGGGTTTGATATGCTTAGAGAATGCCCATTCCAATGGAAGGGTTGTGACTCTTGAAAATATGAAAGAAATATCTGAGATAGCTCATGAGAATGGGATCCCCGTTCATTTGGATGGAGCTAGGTTGTTCAACGCTGCAACCTATTTGAATGTTGATCCCAAGGAGATAACTCAGTATTGTGACTCAGTAATGTTTTGCCTTTCAAAGGGTTTATGTGCTCCTGTAGGTTCTATTGTGGCTGGGAGTAAAGATTTCATCCAAAAGGCCAAAAAGAAACGCAAACTGATGGGTGGAGGTTTAAGGCAGGCTGGGTTTTTAGCTGCAGCAGGGTTAATAGCCCTTGAAAAGATGAGATTCAGACTAAAAGAAGATCATGAAAACGCCAGATATCTTGGAGAAAGGCTGAGTGAAATCCCTGAAATTTCTTTGAACTTAGACGATACTCATATAAATATGGTTTTTTTCAAAATAAATAAAGATATAAATTTTGGGGAAATGGTATCGTTTTTTTTAGAAAAAGGTATCAAAATAAATCCACCAGAAAATGGAAAATTTAGATTTGTAACTAATTATTGGGTAAGTAGAAAAGATGTGGATTACATTGTTGAAACAATGAAAGAATATTTAAAGAAGTGATGAAAAAAATGTCTAATTCAAAGAAAGCGGTAGCTTTACGGTATAAGCAAGGAACGGATCAGGCACCTAAAGTCGTTGCTAAAGGTATCGATTCAATAGCCAGAAGGATCATAGAAATAGCTGAAGAGGGAAACATACCAATAGTTAAAAGCGAAAAAGCTGTCGAAGAATTTTATGGTTTAGATTTAGATGAAGAAATTCCTGCCGAATTGTATGAATTAGCCGCCGAAATAATTGCTTTTGTCTATAAGTTGGATAAAGAGTTCAGTTAGTCTCAATTACTTTGTATATCGTACTACCTGAACCAGTCATCAAAGCAAATATAATCCCTTCATCCTTTTCGATGTCTTCCTTTTTTTGTTTCAATTTAGGATATTCTTTGAATACCACTTGTTCGAATACGTTAAACGCATTTTGTTTAGCTGTTATAATATCGTTATTTTTTAAGGCTTCGTATAGTTTGTATGGATTACCAAAATGGTTTATACTTTCCCAATTTTGATCAAGTTTTTCATACATTTTTTTAGTATCAATATTATATTTCATCTGGAATATTTTTATATTTAATTTTAAAGGTTCCAAAAGTTCCAAAATTTCTCCTTTACCTTTACCTATAGCGGTTCCACCTTTTAGCAAAAAAGGAACATCACTCCCAATTTTGCGACTTATTTCGAATAAGTCTTTTTCTGATATTTTAAAATTCTTTGAAAGGAAGTTTAAAACAGCAGCAGCGTCGGCACTTCCACCCCCTAGTCCTCCACCCATAGGTAAATTCTTAATAAGCTTAATTTTTAAGTTAAAATTGTCAAAACCCGTTTCTTTTTTAAAGGTCTCTATGGACTTTTTTATTATATTATTATCCCATGAAATATTTAAAGGAGGTTCTGATTCGAATATTTCACTTTCAGAAAAATCAATAAAAATATCGTCGTGTTCGTTAATAGATTGGAAAAGGGTTAAAATATTATGGTAATTATCTTTTCTCCTACTAATTACATCTAAGTAAAGGTTAACTTTTCCAAAGGCTTTTAAATGCATTTAACTCCTCTTTCATTCGTTTGTCTCTTCTTCTTTTAACATGGCTTCTTCGTCTTCGAAAGCCATGGGTTTTACAATTGGAAAAGGTATAATGTCGCGAATAGTTGGAGTATCAGTAAGCAGCATACAAACCCTGTCAATACCTATTCCTAGTCCTCCAGTTGGAGGCAAACCATATTCTAATGCCCTAATGAAATCAAGATCCATCATTTGAGCTTCTTCATCGCCCAACTCTTTCAGTTCCATTTGCTTTTTAAATCTTTCAAATTGGTCTTGAGGATCGTTCAATTCAGAAAAGGCGTTCGCTATTTCATTGCCCTTTATTATTAATTCAAACCTTTCGGTTAACCTTGGATCATCTTTTTTTCTTTTTGCCAGTGGAGATAATTCGATAGGATAATCCATAACAAAAGTAGGTTGAATTATCTTATCTTCGACTAAATCCCATATTTTATCGAGGTAATGGTATCTGTCTTCTATTTCTACCTCTTCACCCTTGTTTTTCAAAAACTCTTTCAGTTCCTGATCACTCGCCTCGACTATATCTATTCCAAGATTTTCTTGTATGAATTCTCTCATCTTTATTCTTTTGAAAGGAGGTGTGAAATCTATTTCTTCTCCTTGGTACATAATCTTTGCTTTGTTGTGAACTTTTTTGGTAATGTTGTACAAGAGATCTTCGGTTAGTTCCATCATATCGTTGTAGTCAGCGAAAGCTTGGTACAATTCAATAGATGTGAATTCAGGATTATGTTTGTTTGAAACACCTTCGTTTCTGAATATTTTCCCTATTTCATAAACTTTCTCCATCCCACCTACGACTAGTCTTTTTAGATGTAATTCCGTGGCTATGCGTAAGTACATATCTATATCATATACGTTTAGATGGGTAATAAAAGGTCTTGCATTTGCTCCACCCATTATACTTTGAAGAACTGGGGTTTCAACTTCTAAAAAACCTTTGTTGTTTAAATACTCTCTGATGTATTTTATGATTAAAAAACGTGTTCTGAGGGTTTTAATGGTGTCATCGTTTGCGATCATATCCACATATCTTTGCCTATATCGAACTTCTTTATCTTTAAGGCCATGCCATTTTTCAGGAAGAGGGCGAATAGCTTTTGAGAGTAATTCTATATCTAAAGCCAAAAGAGTTAATTCGCCAGTTCTCGTTTTGAAGGGATAACCTTTTATTCCTATCCAGTCTCCAATATCAATATATTCTTTGAAAAAATCATAGTTTTCTTGCCCTACTTGATCCAAACGGATATATACCTGGATACGTCCAAATTCATCTTTTAAATCAGCAAAAGCAGATTTACCATGTTTTCTCAAATTCATCAGTCTTCCGCCAAAATTAAAAACTTCATCCGGTAATTGTTGGCCAGCCTCTATTTTACTATCGAAAAGGTCTTTGATCTGTTGGGAATTATAATTTTTTTGAAAATTGTACTTATACGGATTGTATCCTTTTTCCCTCATTTCTTTTAATTGATGCATTCGTATATTTCTAAGGTCCATACTTTGCCTCCTGCTTGGTAAGGTTAGTTTTGTGATCTATGAAATCTTAGCTTATCTCTTTGATTTCTATTTTTTTTGAACTTCCTCTGGCGGTTTTAATGTTGATAACTTCACCTTTTTTCCTTCCTAGTAATGATCTTCCAATAGGAGATTCAATACTGATCTTATTTTCTTCTATATTTGCCTCTTGAGGGGTAACTAGAACGAATTCCTGCTCTCTATTCAATCTATAGTCTTTTATTTTCACTTTTTTCCCCAAACTTACGGTAGAGTTATCGTGGTTGCCTCCATTTTCAATTATTTCTGCATTGTCTAATATATAATCTATCTCTTTGATTCTGGAATCTATCATTCCTTGTTCGTTTTTTGCCTCTTCGTACTCACTGTTTTCTGAAAGATCTCCCAATTCCCTGGCTTCTTTAATTCTTTCGGCAACTTCTCCCATAAGTCTTTTTTTAAGCTCTTCTCGTTCCCTCTTTAATTTTTCGTACCCTTCTCTGGTTAGTTGGTATACTTGTTCAGCCACTTTTGTATCGCTCCTCCCATTTCTAATAATGGTGATTAACTATTTTTTAATTCTCTTATAGCTTGTAAAAAGCTGTCTAAATCTCTAAATTCTTTATACACGGAAGCAAATCTCACATAAGCTACCTGGTCGATTGATTTCAATTGCTCCATAACCTTATCACCAATTTCAGAAGAATAAATTTCTGAATTGCCACTTCTTCTTAATTGTTCTTCTATATTATCAACAATTTCTTCGATTTGATCAGTACTTACAGGCCTTTTTTCACAAGCTTTTAAGATCCCGTTCATTAGTTTTTTTCTATCGTAAAGTTCTCTTCTGCCATCTTTTTTTATTATTCTTATCCTTGTTTGCTCGTATCTTTCATAAGTTGTAAAGCGCGCTTGGCATTGCAAGCACTCTCTTCTTCTTCTTATGGAAGTGCCGTTACTAACTGGTCTTGAGTCCAGAACTTTAGTTTCCTCGTAACCACAGAAAGGACATTTCATAATTATTGCACCACCATTTTACCTAAATTAGGTATTTTTTAGAGATTCGGCAATTTTTGAGATTTTTTTTAGTTTGTTGTACAAGGTAGATTTTTTCATTGATAAAGATTCTGCCATGTTACTCAAACTTGCATCTTCATTTTCTAATCTAAAAGCAGCAATTTGTTTTAGGTCGTTTGGTAAACTATCTATACCAATGCTTTCTTGAATAATTTGTATATCGTTAATTTGCTTTATTGAGCTATGAGCCGTTTTTGATGAATTAGCAGATATTAAATTAATAGTCCTTGTGACGTTGCTACGTAAATCCCTTATATCCATTAATTCACTAAGTTCTTTTACTTTTTCTTTGGCGTTGAGAAGCTCAAGGATATTCAAAATGTCATCGCGTGATTTTATGTATACTTTTGAGCCCTTACTTCTATTTAAAAATCTGGCATTTACCCCTAAAAGATTCTTAAATGTTCTAACTAAATCCTCTTTAAATACATTGTTAGTTTTCAAATTAAATTCTAAATGATAGGATTCTTTTACTGATATAGATCCACAAGACAACAATAAACCTTTAATAAAAGATCCAAAAATTACTGGATCTTTTTTTAAAGGTGGGGAAAATTTATTTTCATTTAGATAAAGGTTGTTTTTCTTTAATATTTTATATATCGTTTGATAGTTTAAGAATATAGAACCTGTTCCACCAAGATTTAACCTTTTTTCGTTGTTAAATTTTACTTCAAATTTTTCTGTGAAAGAAAATTTGCACAGTTTGTATAATCTTTTAAAACTATTCAAAGATGTTATGGATATTTTTATTAATTTTTCAGTTTCTTTTTCAATAATTTCACCTTTTCCTATGAAAAAACCATAGAACTCAGCTTCTGGGAAAATGTAATCACTGTTCACAAGGCTTAATTTTAAAGCTTCTGAAAATGAATTCATAGAACGCATTTTAAAATCAACTCTGATGTTTTCTTTGGATCATGTCTAATTTTCGGTTCCTCATCGTTTATAATATAAACCAAATCAGATACCACTACTCTTCTATCTTCTTCCATATCCAACTTTACCGGACTAGATCCCATTTTCTGGTATCTTTGAATTATTTCATTTGGTAAATTTGATTTATTGGCTATGATGTAATCTAATTCTTCGCCTAAATAATTTTCTAGTTCTTCAACATGATCTTTCAAAGAATAATTGGTCGTTTCCCCTGGCTGTGTCATAATATTTGCTATATATAATTTCTTTGCTTTGCATAAATTGATTGCGTTTCTTATTCCGTCTACCAATATATTGGGGATAATACTCGTATATAAACTGCCAGGTCCAAAAACTATTATATCAGCTTTTTGAATTGCCATAACGCTTTCATCAAATGCTTCGGCATTGCCGTCCAACCAGATTCTTTTTATATTTTTGTTTTTCAACACAATTGATGTTTCCCCAAAAATGATTTCGCCATCGTCAAGTTCTGCTACAAGTTTTAGAGAGTCCAAAGAAGCAGGAAAGACCCTCCCTTTTATTTTCAGAGCTTCCGACAATGTTTTGATAGCTAAGGGAAAATTATTGCCGTTAATTCTAGTTAATGCTAGCAAAATTATGTTACCGAGATTATGATTTTTTAAGAATCCTTCATTAAATCGATATTTAAGTAATTTAGTCAGAAAGGTTTCTTGTTCAGCCAAAGCTAAGATATTGTTCCTAATATCTCCTGGCGGTAATATATTAAAATCTTCACGCAATATACCGGAACTTCCTCCATCATCTGTAACGGTTACTATGGAAACAATATCTATATCTTGATTCCATTTCAATCCCCTTAATATTTGACTTGTTCCCGTTCCACCACCAATAGTTACAATATTTTTCACAGCATATCTACCCACCTGACGAATATTTCCATGTTATCGTTCTATATCTCTGTGATCTATGCTTACTTCTCTTCCTTCTTTTTTTAAAATTTCATAAACCTTTTGGGCAATGTAAACCGATCTATGTTGGCCTCCGGTGCAACCTATGCAAAAATATGCTTCTATACGGCCACTTTCAGAATATTTATCTTGAATAAACTTCGCTAAATTAGCAATCTTATCAACGGTTTCATGAGTTTCTTTAAATTTTTCAAGGAATTCCATTACTTTCATATCTAAACCAGTTAGTTCATACATCTCTGGAAAATAAAAAGGATTTGGAAGATATCTCACGTCAAAAACATAATCAGAGATTGGCGGAATACCATTTTTAAATCCAAAGCTGATAAAATTTAACTTTAGTTTTTTCATATCTTCTTTTATCATCTGAAAGAATCTTTTTTTAAATTCAGTTGGTTCAGTTGAGGAAGTATCGATAACTATGTCACAAGAACTCTCTATTTCTGACATAACTTTTATTTCTTCATCAATGGCATTCTCTAAGGAAAGACCTAACGGATGGGTTCTTCTCGTTTTTTTGTATCTATTGATTAGTTCACTTTTATCAGCTTTTAAAAAGACTTTATGAATTTCCATAGTACATTTGGCTAAACTTTCAACATTTTTAAATAATTCGATCAATTTTTGGGGATCTTTCCATCTAATATCACTTACTATAGCAAGTTTTTTGACATTGCTAGTGCATAAAATATTTAAAAAAGATTCTATTAAATGAGGGGGTATGTTGTCAACTGTATAGTACCCTTCGTCTTCTAGAGATTGTAACAATAAAGTTTTACCTGCGCCAGATAAACCGGTAATTAAAAAAACTGTTGGTTTTGTTAGCAATGTTATCAATCGCCTTTTATATAGTTTATAATACGATTTTTTTAAAAATAGGGTGATACTTTACGTCTTTCATAAAAACTTTGGAAAGAAATTTGAATTTTTCTAGGTTGCCAGTAACTAAAAAATTTACTTTAATTTTCCCATCTATTCTCTCTAATTTGATCTCATTTTTTAAAAAATCAACAACCCCATCTGCAGGATCAACGATGGAAGAATTTGTGTATTTTCTAATTTGCTTTTCTAAAATTGGATAATGGGTGCATCCTAATATTACTTTGTGGTACTTAGATTTGGAATCTTGTAAATAAAATCTCAAAACTGACTCTGCCATCTGTCCATCCCAATAACCTTCTTCTATAAGTGGAACGAACAATGGGCATGCCTTTTCTTCCAGATTGGTTATTTTTTTGCTTATAAGAGCTTCCTTATAAGCCCCCAAATTAATGGTGTTCTCGGTGGCTAACAAAAGAACAGTATCGTTTCTTTCTATTGTTTTTATAGCGTTGTCAATTATACTTACATATGTGAAGTTATAATTTTTCGTGTCGAAATTGGTTTTTTTTACAATGGAATCTGTTGTATTACATGCAGAAATTAGAAAATCAACTTTCATCTTTTGAAAAAAAGAAAGTATGTTTTTTAAATTTTCTCTTAAAAAAGGAATAGGCTTTGAACCATAAGGTACATTTAAATTATCAGCTAAATAAAAATACTCATGATTACCAAAATTTTCTATCACTTTTTTTAAAACCGTTAAACCACCTATTCCTGAATCAAAAAGTCCTATTTTCATAATTGGAAAATATCTTACCCCCATTGAATACTTTTACTTTGTTCATCGCTACCTTCATCATTGCTTTTAAGTGCGGTATTCAACATATCACTGAACTTATCAACCATTTGTTTGATTTCTTGTTTCGTTCTTATACTGTTTAATCTTTCATTTAGAAGTAATAGGAGAAAGATATAATCCACTTCTTCTCCACCGATTTTTTTTGCATAGGTTTCAACTTCCGATTTTATGTTTTCTAAAATTTCTTTTATAACATCCTCGGGTTCGTCCACTTTATATTTATAATCTTTTCCTAAGATTTTTACTTCAATTGAGCGATAATTCTTCATGATTTTTCATCCTTAAATGATTTTAATGAATCAATTAATAACGATTTTGATCCGGTTCATCTTGGAATGAAGTATTTGAAGATGCCGGATTATCAAATTCTCCAGTTCTAAACTCATCTCCTAATCTTGATATAAGTGAACTTTTTAACTGGTTTAGATGGTTTTCAATTTCATCATTCTTTCTTCTTAATTCTTCCAATTCACGTCCCATCTCTTCTTTTTCGTTGTTTATTTTTTCGTATTCGCTGAACAATTCATCGTACTGAGTTTGAAGATCGTTTTTTTCTTTTTTTAGTTCGTTGTATTTGTCGGCCAACGTTTCTAACATATTTTCCAGTTCCTTCAAAACGTCCATTTTGTACATTCCCCCTTTATTAAAATAATTTGTTGAAGTGAAACTAAAGCAATTATAACACAGCTAGATGAAAAAAAACTAAAAATACGCATATTTTTTAATTCTAAAACTAAAAAAACTAAAAGAGGCATAGCCTCTTTTAGTCTCTTGCTTTAACCAAAAATTTAATTGCCGTTCTCTCTTCCCCTTCAATTTCAACATCTGAAAACGCTGGAACACAAACTAAATCGATTCCGCTCGGAGCTACGTACCCCCTGGCTATTGCTATAGCTTTAACAGCTTGATTAACTGCGCCGGCTCCTATAGCCTGTAACTCAGCGCTTCCTTTATCTCTAATGATAGCAGCTAAAGCACCGGCAACAGCAACAGGATTTGAATTAGCAGCTACTTTTAGTACTTCCATTTCTGCCATGAATGATACCTCCCTGTAATGTTTTGTTTGTAATTTTGACTTATATAGAGCATATGGCGCATCTGGTGGGATTTGAACCCACAACCTTCGGATCCGAAGTCCGACGCTCTATCCAGTTGAGCTACAGACGCTCATCACTAATGATAATTATACCTTAAAATGACTATTTAAATCAAGACCAAAAATTTTTTAAATCATATGATATAATTTATTCGTGGAGGTAAAGATTGTGATGAAAGTTAAAGATAAAGTTTTTTTAGCTTTAGATTTTGAAACAACCGGTTTGAACCCTGAGTTAGGAGATCGGATTATAGAAATAGCAGCGATCCCCATATACGATAAAAAAATTAATTTCAAATATGCATTTCATACCTTGGTAAATCCAAATATATTCATACCTGGAGAGGTCTCTAAATTTCATAAATTAAATAATCAAGATATTTCTAACGCTCCATCCTTATCAGAAGTTTTCCCAAGATTTAAAGAGTATATTGATGATTCTATAATTGTATCACATAACGTAAAAATGGATCTGAGGTTTCTAGATATTGCTGCAAAAGAAAGTGGGATGTTTTCAATTGATAATTACTATATTGACACCCTCGAGATTTCAAAATACTATTTTGATAAAGGCCCATACAATCTTGAATTTCTTTCGAAAAAGTTCAATTTAGGGATAAAGCAATTTCATAGAGCTTGGGATGATGCATTATCTACAGCTAAACTTTTCCAAAAATATATAAAACTTTTTTCATTCGAAGCAATAACCAATTTTATTAAAAAATGGGGTGATTGATTTTGATTAAGAACTTTATTATCGATACAAATGTTTTGATTCATGATCCTAACAGTATTCTCAACTTTCAGGATAACAATGTTTTGATCCCATTTCCAGTAATAGAAGAAATAGATAAGTTAAAAACAAGAAGTGATAAAGTGGCTAAATCTGCCAGAGAGGTCAATAGAATTTTAGATAGTTTTAGAAATGGGACGCCATTACATAAAGGGATAAAATTGCCCAGTGGAGGAACATTGAAGATCTTGGCACTGGAAAAAAATGATGAAAAACATAAAATCCCTACTTACCTTGGGGAATCAAAAGATGATTTCATATTATATTACGCCATGTTTTTAAAAACAACAGATGACTTACAAACTATAATAGTTAGTAAAGATTTAAACCTAAGGATCAAGGCTGATGCATTAGGATTAGAAAGCCAAGATTATTTGACTGATAAAATAGACATAAAACTTCTACCTGATGGTTATTACATAAATGAAAATCCAAGTATAGAGGTTGAAAAAAAGGATGAATATGATTTTTCAGAATTAGGGTTCAAAGAAGAACCTTTCCCAAACACATATCTTAATTATGGAGATTTATTTTTAAGATATGATTCTAAGTCAAAGAAGTTTCAAGCAATTTTGATAGATTTTGAAAGCGAGATCTTTGGAATAAAACCTAGAAACGTAGAACAAGTTTTTTCCTTGGATGCACTTTTAAACCCTGACATACCTTTTGTGACGCTAGTTGGTAAGGCTGGGACGGGTAAGACGTTACTAGCGTTAGCAGCAGGCTTATATTGTGTGCAAGTTGAAAAATTATACAATAAACTCTTGGTTTCAAAGCCTGTTATACCGATGGGGAAAGATATTGGTTATATACCCGGAGATATAGAAGAAAAAATGCGACCCTGGTTACAACCTATATATGATAATTTAGATTTGTTATTCAAAGGTAGCGGGAAGAAACCAGAAGAATACCTAACTAAGAAAGATTTATTGGAGATAGAGATACTTTCATATATAAGAGGAAGAACAATCCCAAACCAATACATGATAGTTGACGAAGCCCAAAATTTAACTCCTGCTGAAGTAAAAACTATTTTGACCCGGGTTGGAGAAGGCACAAAGATTGTATTAACGGGAGATCCATATCAAATAGATAACCCGTATTTGGACAGTTCATCTAACGGCTTAGTCTATACAGCTTCAAAATTTAAAGATAACCCTTTATCAGCTAATATTACAATGAAAAAAGGTGAAAGGTCAGAATTAGCAACAGTGTCTTCTGAAATTTTGTAAGAGATGGATGGGGGAAAGATGGGTGGGGAGCGAGGCAAAGGGATAAAACTCTTTTTTCCTTTAGGGTGGGCTGCGGGGCGAAGGGGCGCTAAAGTAAGTATTAGAAGTTCTAAAGAAGCCAAAAAAATAAATAACTAGGAGGAAAAATAAGTTAATGAAGAAAGAAAAATTGCATCTTGAATACGATATCTACATAGACATTGCAAAAGAAGATATTCACCTTTTAATTTATCTGGTCGAAGCTGAAGCACACATAATGAACGTTAGAAAAAAACAAGAGAATGGGTATTTTAAAATAATAGTACCAGCAGGCTTGGTTGATGAAGCATTAACTTTACTCAACTCTTTGAAAAATTCCGACATAAAAGTGGAGGTTGTAAGTATTGAACCGCACAATGGGATTATTTAAGTACATTCCAATACCTAGAGAATATAGTCCTGATATATACTCTATTGATTATGAAAAATTAAAAAAACTTGGTTTCAATACTATTCTTATGGATTATGATTTTACTATTACTGTATGGAGAGATGACAATATTCCTGATAAAACATTAAACCTTTTAAACAAATTAATAAACGATGATTTTAAAGTTGCAATAGTTACCAATGCCAAAAGGGAAAAGGTAAAAAGAATTGAAAAACTGACTAACGGGAAGGTAAAAGTACATACAAGTATGAAAAAGCCTAATCCTAAAAAATTGAAATCCGTTTTAGAAGAGCTCGGTTCAAAAGAGTCAGAAACTGTTATTATAGGTGATCTTTTTATCACAGATATTAGCGCAGGAAATCGTCTGGGGTTGTATACGATTTTGATAAATCCGTATACTTATGGACTCGAAAATAAGTTTAAACAGTTTATGGCTGGATTCACGAAATTTGCTTACAACGTGTTTTTTTATACTATAGGTTGGTTTTTTAGAGCTATTGATTTAGTAGGTCCAAATGAATTTGAAAAAAGTGTGTTTGATATTGATTATTTGCACCTCAAAGATAAGGGGTATAAAATTTTAATTTTTGATTTCGATAATACCCTCAATGAATGGCATAGTGATTATTTACAACCAGAAGTCATCGATCTTTTTTTAAAATTAAAAGATCTCGGATTCTATATATTAATAGCAAGTAATAGCTCAAAAAAGCGTTTTATGAATTTATATATACAATTAAATGAGTTAGGAGTAGATTTATTGACTTCTGCAATGAAGCCATTAAGATTTAAAATCAGAAAAAAAATAAAGTTTCATGGTTACAAACCTGGGGAAGGCGTGGTGATTGGAGATCAACTTTTCACTGATGTTGCGCTAGGGAATGCCTTAGGATTTTACACGATAAAAGTTAAGCCTCTATCTAAAAAAGAAGGACTATGGACTAGATTTATGAGATTTTTTGAAAAAATAGCTTTGAAATGGATAAGAAAAAAGCCAACTTTGATAAAGAACGAATAGTTATTTTGAAATATCAAAAAAAATATAAATATTGAGGAAAATAAAGGATTTTCAAAATAATCGACTTTAAATGGTTTTAATCGTCCTTAAATGCCTTTAATTGGACTTGCTAGTTTTAAAGTTTTTTTATATAATTAATGTAACCGATTACATTAATGCTCTTGATTCTTGAAAATAAATTAAAAGTATAGAATTCAAGTTCAATATTTAAAGGTATTAAAGAAATTAAACTCATTCTATTTTTATGTAAACGATTACAAAAACTGTTTTAAGGGGTAATTATTATGGCTCTAAAAATAAAAGATATTGCTAAGATGGCAAATGTATCCGTAGCGACAGTTTCCAGGGTATTAAACAATTCTGATAAAGTAAGCCTTGAAACAAAAAACAAGATTATAAAAATAATTCAGAAATATGATTATAAACCAGACAGGATAGCGACTTCCTTAAGAAGCAAAAAAACGGGAATTTACGCGGTTATTTTTTCGGTGAAAGGTGGAAAGGTTTTAGAGGATACTTACTCAACAAAATTTTTAAAAGGTGTTTTAAATTACTTTTCTTCAAAAGGTCTTAAACTAATCGTAGATATCCATGAAAATGGCAACGTCGCTGAATATTATAGTAATACGATAAAAAGTAAGATTGTTGATGGTTTTATTCTATTAGACATCAGAAAAAATGATGAAAGGGTTGATCTTTTAAATAAAGAAAAATTTCCATATGTTGTTATAGGTAGAAATGATGAAAACAATTTTGTATACATAGATAGTGATAACGTAGCTGGAGCTTATATGGCTATCAAACATTTAAAACAGATAAAATGTAAAAAGATTCTTTATATTAGTGGTAATATGGGAATCCCTGTCTCAGAGCAAAGATTAGCCGGGGTAAAAAGTGCTCAAAAAGACCTAGACGTTGAAGTAGATGTAGAATTCGGGGATTTTGATGAAGAAAAAACAGTCGAAATATTAAAATCTATTCTAAAAAAAGGATTTGAATATGATGGAATATTTTGTGCCTCAGATATTATGGCTTATGCAGCTATGAAATTTTTGAGGGGGTTGAATATAGAAGTACCAATAGTTGGATACGATAATATTCCCCTTTCCGAATTTGTAGGTTTAAGTACCATCGACCAGAACATTATAAAAATAGGATACAGTGCTGCGCAAGCTGTAGATAACATAGCAAATGGGAAAGATACAATTTCTATGGTTGTTCCTTCAAAATTAATTAAGAGACAAAGCACATTGAGTTTTATTCAGAAGCATATTTAGTACCATAAAAACATTTTAAAGGAGGTAGTATTGTATGAGAAAGTTAGCTTTATTTGTTCTAATGGTTTTGTTAGTTGGTTCATCTTTTTCCGCAGTAACTATTACTATCACTGGATGGCCTGGAAACCCTGCTGAAGAATCAGCTATAAACGAGATTGTTCAGAAATTTAACTCTTCGCATCAAGATATCCAAGTCAGATGGGATCCCATTGCAGGAGATTATAAACAAACTCTTATGACTAGGTTATCTGGGGGTCAAGGACCTGATCTGTTCTATGTAGATGTGTATGTTTTCGAAGAACTTGCTAGAGCCAATGTTTTGCAACCTTTAGATCTATACATACAAAGAGATAACTTTGATATCGACGACTTCTATCCTAACTTGGTAGATGCATTCACGTTTAACAACAGAATATACGGAATAGCTAAAGATTTCTCAACTCTTGCGCTTTTCTACAACGAAGAGATTTTTGATGAATATGGTGTTCCATATCCTACTAACGATGATACATGGTTTGATTTGTTGTACAAAGCGGCCTTGTTGAAAGAAAGAGGATTTGATGCACCTTTGTCTTTGGCAGCAGATTTTAACAGATTGATTCCATTTATTCATAGTTTTGGTGGAAGTTTGGTGAAAGAAGATTTATCAACTGCTTTAACCGAAAAAGAAGCGGTTGCTGCCATGAAGTTTTATACTGAACTAGCTACAAACTACGATTTAGCTTATTTACCTTCCACGTTGGGTGCAGGATGGCTCGGAGATGCGTTTGCTAAAGAGATGACTGCTATGGTTATGGAAGGTCCTTGGGCTTTGGGATATATAAGAGAATCTTTCCCAAATGTTGAAGAAAAGACAGGTATAGTTGAAATACCAAGTCTTGTTGAGGAATCCACTATGATATATACCGTTGCTTGGGGTATGAATAGGCAAACCCCACATAAGGATGAAGCATGGGAGGTTTTAAAATTCTTAGTAACTGAAGGACAAGAAATTTTCGTTGAAAAGGCAGGAGTTCTTGGTTCAAGGCAAAGTGTTGCCGCTGAAGATACAGATCCTATGAAGAAAGTATTCTATGATTCAGTTGAATTTGGTTACCCATGGAGAGTTCCTACTCCTACCGGGATATTTGCCAAAGCAAACGATTATTTGAACTCTTTACTAAATGATCTTTTTGCAGGAAGAATTACAATTGAAGAAGCTGTAAATTCTATCGAAAAGAATTATAATTCTTGGGTGACTCAATAGATCAGACTAGGTGTCTTCAAGGCTTTTATTAAAGTTAATTAAATGATGAGGGGCAACCCCTCATCATTTTTTAAGAAAAGAGGTGATTTTGTGAAACCTAAAACTAGAGAAGCAATATCTGGGTATCTGTTCGCTTCTCCTGTTATAATTATAGTCTTATTATTTGTAATATATCCAATTATCATGATATTTTATTATAGTTTTACTAATTTTAATCCTTTAGAAACACAAAAATTCAAGGCACCGCTTAACCCACAAGAAGCCATTGAGCTTCATCTAGGTATGTTTCAGACAGATGTGAAATCTGTTGATGAAATAGAAAGCTGGTTTGACGTACTCACTTTTATCCAATACGACGTTGGCATTAATTTAAATGAGGAACAAAAAGAAGCGATATTGAAATATTTTGATAGTCAGAAACTTTTGGAAGATTTTATCGAAGGTAAATTAGATACAACTATGACAAGTTCTGAATTTATGACAACCTATATGAAAGAAGAAAAAGATCTATTTAAAAAATATAAACCCCAAATTGTCGGATTGGGAAATTTTCAGAGAATGTTTAATGATGATTATGTCAGAATATCTCTTTTTAATACATTATTGTATACTATTATCGTGGTTCCTATACAAACTTTTTTAGCTGTTTTGTTAGCAGTCGCAGCGAATTCAAAAGTTAAGGGTGTTAAATTTTACAAAGTTGTATTTTTTCTTCCAGCCATAACATCATCTGCTGCTATCTCTATGATTTTTTGGTTGATTTATTCTAAACCAGGAGTCTTAAATCGAATTCTTGTTGGACTTTTCGGCAATTTTGGATATCAACCGATAGATTGGCTTAATAACCCAAATACCGCATTATTTTCAATAATGCTCATGAACATATGGTCTACCGCGGGATATTTTATGATTACCTTTTTAGCAGGACTGCAAGACATTCCCAATTCATTATATGAAGCTGCAGAGATAGATGGTGCTTCTGGGGGACAGAAATTTTGGAGGATTACTCTACCTCTTTTAAGACCGCAGATATTGTTTGTTATAGTCATGGGAACTATTGGCTGTATGCAAGTGTTTGATCAGATCTATTTTTTAATCGAAAATATGAGAAATATCACGATCTCATTTTACATATATAAAAATGCTTTTGAATACGGAAATATGGGTTATGCTTCATCACTAGCATTGATACTTTTTGCGATCATTATGTTCATAACGTTTTTACAACGGAGATACATCCCTGAAGAATATTGAGGTGAAATCAATGACAGAGAAAAAATGGAAAATTGCAAGGATAATATCTTATATTGTTTTAATTGTCTACACTTTAATTTCTCTTTTTCCCTTTTTATGGGCAGCACTCGTATCGTTTGTACCTATGAATTATGTTGACGAAAACGGTATTACTAAAGGTACCGATGTAATGAGTTGGCCACCCAAGATACGAGTTTTTGAATGGCCACCTAAGGCTTTTGGTGCTCCTTTAACATTTGAAAACTATGCGAAGGTTTTTGAAGTAGTTCCGTTGTATTCGAGATGGTTTTTAAATACAGTTTTATACGCAGGGTTTATTACCATTGGGAACATTCTCATAGGTACCCTTGGAGGTTATGCTTTTGCGAGACTAAGATTTCCCTTAAAGGAAGTGTGGTTTGCTCTTTTTTTAGGGACCATGATGGTTCCAGCTCAAGTTACCATGATACCACAATATACTTTAATGGTAAATTGGGATTTAGTCAATACGTATTATGGAATGGTGTTTCCAAAATTAGCAAATATTTTTGGACTATTTTTGATGAGGCAATTCTTTATGAATTTTCCAAAAGAGATGGAAGAAGCTGCACGAATAGATGGGGCTGGGATTGGAGGAACTTTTTTCAGAATAGTGTTACCCAATGCTAGGCCTGCTGTTGGGGCGTTAGCTATATATACTTTTTTAGGTGCTTGGAATGATTTTCAATGGCCTTTAATAATTACTTCTCAAAAAGAGATGTACACCTTAACCCTAGGATTAAATTTTTTTAAGACATCTTATTATACTTTCTGGCAGTACATGATGGCGGCAACTATCATAATGACAATTCCAATGATAATTATATTTCTTTCATTTCAAAAACAGTTTGTTGAAACAGGTAGAGCTGCTGCAGTTAAAGGTTAATTGATCAAGAATTTGATGATGAAGGTATTGAGTTTAGAAATACAAAGGAGGATTAATCTGTGATAAAAGCCTGCATTTTCGATTTAGATGGAGTAATAGTCGATACAGCAAAATATCATTATATGGCATGGAAGAAACTTGCAGACCAGTTGAATATACCTTTTAATGAAAAAGATAACGAAAGGTTAAAAGGTGTTAGTAGGATGAAAAGTTTGGAGATTATATTAGATTTGGGAAATTTAAATCTTAGTCTAGAAGAAAAAGAAGAGTTGGCACAAAAGAAAAATAATTGGTACGTTGAGTACATAAGTAAGATGGACAAAAGTGAATTACTTCCTGGTGTAGAGAAATTTATAAAAATTTTGAAAAGCAAAGGTATTAAGATCGCAATTGCATCAGCAAGCAAAAACACAAAATTAATTTTAGAGCGATTAAATTTTGAAGACGTCTTCGACGCGGTTATAGATGGAACAATGATAAGTAATGCAAAACCTAATCCGGAAATCTTTTTAACAGCATCTAATTATTTAAGTTTAAAACCAGAAGAATGTGTCGTTTTTGAAGATGCTGTAGCAGGGATACAAGCTGCGAAAAGAGCCGGAATGAAAGTTATTGGTGTGGGAGAAGAAGAAGTATTGAAAGGTGCGGATAAAGTAATTAAGAATTTTGAAAACATTAATTTAACGTTAATTGAATCTATTTAAAAAATATGTTTTATGGGAGGGAGCAAATTTTGAACCTTTGGGAAATTGTACAAGATGAATACAATCCAGAAGAAAACAAAAAATACGAGACTATTTTCACATTAGCAAACGGTTATCGAGGACTTAGAGGGTTCAATGAATTTTCAAGTTACGGTTGGAAAGGTAACTTTATTGCTGGTATATATGACAAATCAGAAGCAGAAGTACAGGAGATCGTGAATAATCCGGACCCTTTAACAATAAAATTCTATATCGATGGAAAAAGGATTAATTTAGATAATCACAAAATTAGAAATTTCAAAAGATTTCTTGATATGAGAAAAGCAATTTTAAAAACAAACTTAGAAGTTGAATTGACTTCTGGTGAAATATTAACGATCAACGTCGAAAGATTTGTCAGCAAGAATGATGTCCACAGATGGGCAACTAAATATGAAATAGTACCGAAGAATTTTTCAGGAAAACTTATAATCGAAAACACAATAGATGGATCAATTACAAATTCTGTTCACGATCCTTATAAAGAGGTAAAACATTATAATGTTCTAAAAATGAAAGATTTGGAGCCAGGTATATTTCTAAAATCTTCTACAAAAGAGAAAGCAATTGACGTAGTCGAAGCAACGACGTTGCGTTGCTATAGAAATAACAATAACCTTTTAAGAAATCGTTCTTTTAAAATTTTAGGTGATAAAGTAAAAGAACTTTATGAGATTTTTCTTGAAAAAGATGAAGTTTATACTATATATAAATACGGAGTAACTTACACAACGAGAGATAACATAAGTGATGTTGAAAAAGTATCAGAAGAAGCTTTAGTAGAATTTGCCTTTGAAGGTTATGAAAAAGAGTTAAAAAAACACTGTGAAGAATGGGAAAAGATTTGGGATGATATTGATATAGAAATAAAAGGTGATGAGAAAGCTCAGTTAGGCTTTAGATTCAACGTTTTTCAGTTAACCTCATGTGCCAATAAAAATGATACTAGTGTTAGTATAGCCGCTAAAGGATTACACGGGGAAGGATATAAAGGGCACATATTTTGGGATACCGAAATATTTATGGTTCCGTTTTTTATATATTCTCAACCGGAAACAGCAAAATCGCTTCTACTATACAGATATAATACACTAAACGGAGCCAGGGAAAATGCCATTTTGAATGGATACAAAGGTGCCCAATTTCCATGGGAGTCGACAGATAATGGTTTAGAAACTACTCCAAAGTGGGGAAAAGATTATTTGGGTAATCCAGTGAGAATATGGACCGGTGATGAAGAAATACATATTACAGCAGATATTCCTTTTGCTTATTGGGAATATTTTCGAGCTACTAACGATGAGAACTTCATGTTTGATTATGGAGCAGAAATATTTTTTGAAACCGCAAAATTTTGGGAATCTCGATTAGAGTATAATGAGCAAAAAGAAAGATATGAAATCAATAATGTTATAGGTCCTGATGAGTTTCATGAGCACGTAAATAACAATGCCTATACGAATTATCTAGCTAGGTGGAATTTAAAAAAAGCTTATGAGATTTCTAACTTACTTAAACAAAGAGATTTCAAAAAATATGATAGACTGTGTAATAATTTGGGTTTATCAGAAAAAGCTTTCAAGAACTGGAAAGAAATTTCGGAAAAGATATTTATCCCAAAATTTGACGACACAGAACTTATAGAACAATTTGAGGGCTATTTTAAACTGAAGGACTATATTATCAATGAGTGGGACAAAAACAAAATGCCACTGTGGCCTAAAGGTGTAGAGATCAATAAATTAGATAAAACTCAACTTGTGAAACAGGCAGATGTGATAATGCTTTTATTGTTATTGGAAGATGAATTTGATAGTAGTACGAAAAAATTGAATTATGACTATTATGAGAAAAGGACTATGCATAAATCTTCTTTGAGTCCGTCTATGTATTCAATAATGGGTTTGAAAGTGGGAGATCATCACAATGCCTATGAATATTTTATGAAAACAGTGATGACTGATTTGGAAGATAATCAAGGAAACACGGAGTTTGGTTTACACGCTGCATCTACTGGAGGTTCATGGCAAAGCATTGTCTATGGTTTTGGGGGATTGAGTGTAGATGAGAGTGGAGTTTTGAATCTCAACCCTTGGATACCAGAAAAATGGGAGAAATTATCTTTCAAAATCTACTGGAAGGGAGCAAAGATAACAATCAGTATTTTTCAAGATAAAGTAATCTTGGAATCAACACAAGATCTAATGGTAAAGGTTTTTTCTCAAGATTGCAATTTAATCGGTTACAAATTGTTTATTTTTGATACTTCAAATATAATTTAAAAAGTGGGCCATATGGCCCACTTTGATTAAGCTCCGTACTTTTCTAGTTTTAAAGCATTTGCCAAAGCTAACGGCATAATATCCAAGGCTGATATCGTTCCAAGGGTTCCCTTTGCGCATTCATACTCATCAAAAGAAACAGACAATCCTTTTCTTACATATTTTGAATAGAGCAAAACAGGAACAGGATGCCAGCTGTGTGCTTTTAGTAAAGCAGGGGTAGAATGGTCTCCTGTGATGATTAAAACATCTGGTTTCAGGTTTAAAATTTCTTTCACGGCTTTATCGGTGTTTTCGATAACTTTCACTTTTTCTTCGAAATTTCCGTCTTCACCATAGGAATCAGTTTTTTTCACATGAAAGTAGAAGAAGTCATAATCATTCCATACTTTTTTCAGTGTTTCGACCTCATCTTCTGTTGTTTGGCCTGCTTCTAAGACTTCCATTCCTACTAATTTGGCAAGCCCTTTATACATAGGATAGGTAGCAATAGCCGCGGCTTTCAATTTATAATTCTCTTCAAAAGATGGCAATAGAGGATGCTTGGAAAATCCTCGTAATAGTGCGAAATTCATTTTTGGTTGATCTTTCAAGACTTCCCCTATCTCTTTTATCAATTTGTTGACAATATTAGCCATTTTTTCTGAATCGGGATTAGTTGCCTTAGCCCATTCCATTGGTAGCCCTTCTCTTTGTGGGTCAGCATCTGTGACTTCATCAAATAAGCCATCTCCTGTAAATTTAACTACAAGTCTATGTTCTTTACCTGGGTAGAAAGTTATATCAACATCGTCTATTTTTTTAATATTTTCAGAGAGAATTTCTACAATTTTTTTTGATTCTTCACTGGATGGCCTTCCAGCTCTTCTATCAACTATTATTCCATCTTTTATTGTTGCAAAATTACCTCTTGCAACAACGTCCTTTTTATCTACTTTGATTCCTAATCCAAGGGCTTCCAATATACCTCTTCCTATGTCATACTTTAATGAGTCATAGCCAAAAAGGGAAAGATGCCCTGGACCGCTGCCAGGAGTGACTCCTTGTAGAACAGGTACACTTTGCCCTAAATCACTTTCTTTCGCTAAAGCATCCATGTGGGGTTTGTATGCCGCTTGAAGAGGAGTTTTACCATCTTTTGGCAGGTCTCCCAATCCATCCATGACGAGTAATACTATTTTTGAATCTGTCTTAACTACTAAGTCTTTTATAACTTGTTGTCGATCTACACTGTTCACTAAATTACACCTCCGATATTAATTTTTTAAGTGAATCCTTTAACGTAATAAAAACTCTATTTCTGATATCATGTTGTTTAAAGCCCTTTCAACTGAAATTCTTCCAGTTAAGGCATCATACACATTATTTTGTATAGCAAAAGAAATCTCTGTGTATATAGGAGATTTTGGTTTTAAAACTAAATTTTCTAAAGATGATCTAAAATTCAATAAATTGGGATCAACTTCAGAGATAGTTGGTTCGTTAAATACTTCTAAATTAGTTGGTAAAAAGTTTAATTGTATTAATCTTTGTGTTTGACTTTCATTAGAAGTCAAGTATTTTATAAATTTCTTTGCAGCTTCTCTTTCTTCATCAGAGGAGTTTGGGTTGATAGCCAATGCTTTTCCTTCAAGAACAGATACATGTTGATTTGTAAATTCAGTTTTTGGAATAGGAGCGATCCCCACCTTTCCATTAACAGCTGAATCTTCGCTGTTTAATAAATGCCAAGCATAGGTCAAATTCCTCATGAAAACGGCATCACCACTTTGAAATATGTTTCTGCATTCTTCTTCTCTGTAAGTTGTTACACCTTTTGGACTAATTTCTTCAGATATAATGTTATTTAACAGGTTTAGGCTAAGTAAAGCCTTTTCTTTATTTTCTGCTTGTTCTAGAACTAAGTGATCTCCTTCAAATATCTTGCCTCCATGAGAATACAAAATTTCGAGAAAAAAAGTCGTTAATTCTTCGTATCTAGCACCAGGCCAGACAAATCCTTCTATTCCTTCTTTTTGAGAAATATCCTTTGCAATTGTAATCAATTCATTCCAAGTTGTCGGCACTTCATATCCATATTTTTCCAATAAATCCTTTCGATAATATAAAACACCTGTTTCAACATAATAAGGAATTGCTTTTAATTCACCGTTAATTGTTACCATTTCTAAGATTTGTGGATCAAGATTGTTTACATCAAAATATTCAGAATCTTGATTTAAGTTTACCAGGAAAGGTGAAAATTCATTTATCCACTCCATATCAAGAGATAAGATCGTAGGTTCTTTCGCATTGGTAACTACAAATGTCCCGTAAAATTTGTAAGTTGAACCTGGGTAACTTGGAATCGAATAAATTTCAACATCAATGTCTGGATTTTGTTTTTCAAAATTCTCTATTTGGGAGGTTAGTAATTGAATTTGATCTTCTATTGATTCAACGGCGATATTTATTTGAACAGCAAACAAGTTGATAAATAAAGATGTGATAATGAAAATAAAAAATTTCTTCTTCATTTTACACACCCCCTTGTATTTTTATCTTCAATAAAATTATATCATAAAAATAGCACTTGTTTTTAAGTGAATTTAATTTGTCAATTATAAAAGGCAGACTAATTAAGTCTGCCTTTTATCAAAATAGATCTTTTTATATCTTAAAACTTCCAACTAATCCTTTTAACTCTGTGGCTAACTCACTCAACTCTTTCGCTTCTTCGTTTATCCCTATCCCTTGTTTTACTTGTTCGTCTATTACACTTCTTGACCTTTCTAGTTGTTCACTTATTTCTGTCACAGCTTTCGCTACCCTGTCCATCGCTGTGCTCATCTCTTGTGCACTCGCACTTTGTTCCTCTGCACTTGCCGTCATGTTTTCTATCCCTTGGTCCATCCTTTCTATCCTTTCTTTTATCCTGTTGAAACTTTGTTGTACATTTACCATCTTTTCGTTTATTTCTCCTATCGTTCCTACTACCTTGTTCGTCGATTCGTTTACTTTGTTCGTTCCTTGCGTTATGTTGGTTAGTATCTGGGATATTTCATCCGTTGCATTTCTTGATTCTTCCGCTAATTTCCTTATCTCATCCGCTACAACTGCAAATCCTCTTCCCGCTTCCCCTGCCCTTGCTGCTTCTATCGCTGCGTTTAGTGCCAAAAGGTTCGTTTGTTCCGTTATCGAGTTTATCGTTTCTACTATACTTTGTACGTTCTTGGCGTTGCTTGCGAGTGTTTCTACTTCTTTTTGACTTTCTTTTGTCCTTTCTACCGCTTCTTTCACCGCTTGACTTATACTTTCTATCGTTTTGCTTCCTTCTTCTGCAGCTTTACTTGTTTCATCTGCTTCTTCACTTAGTCTTTGTGCGTCTTGGGATACACCTTGTGCTGCCCTTGCTACTTCGTCTACACCTGAGGTCACTTCTTCTACGTTTCCTGCCGTTTCTTCCGTACTTGTTTGTATCTTGTCCATCTGGTTTTTGAGTTCTTCTGAGTTCTTCCTGCTTTCTTGTGATGATCGTGTTAGACTTTCTGATGCGTTTTCTACTTTGTCAGATGCCTGTCTTATTGACCTCATGGATCTTCTTAATTCTTTACTCATTTCTGATAGAGCGTTAGCCATCTGACCTATCTCGTCTTTGCTTTTACTTTCAAAGTTTACCGTTAGGTCTCCTTCTGAAAGTTTTTTAACCGCATTTGTTAATTGTTCAATTCTATTTCCAAATTGTTTTGTAAATAAAAAAGTAACAACGATAATAATAACGATTAGAATTAACAATAAAAGCATAACGTTTCTGATAATTTTGTTCAAACCTAATTCTAATTCAAAGTCTACTTTTTTCGGGGTTAATGAAGGTAATTCAAAAGATGTTTGTAAAGGAATATGGACTGAAGTCTCTAATGTTTGGAATTCTTTGGCAATTTGAAGGTGTATGCCATCAAATTCGTCTATTTGAAAATAAAAGCTTCTCAACTGTTTTTTGATTATTTCTTCGGTGATAAATTGCTCATTTAATTTACTTTCGTTTAAAGAAACTTCTTCTTCTGGTAGATTTGAATAAATAACTTTATAATCTTTATCGAATAAAGTTATGTATGCATCTAGAAGCTTGGATATTTCCAATAATTTTTGATGATCAAACTCTTCTAAGATCACTAGAAACCCATTTACCGTATTTGTTGCAATGGGATCAACTACGGGAAAAATTCCGATAAAGTAAGGTGTAGAATTGAATGACTTACTTTCTATGACTGGCGTCATATATCCAATGTCTAGAATTGTTTTAAATTGTTTATTTAAAAAATCTTCAATATTCAATTCTTTTGTATATTCATATCCTGGTAAATACGTTTCGGCCTTTTTTTGTACTTTATACGAAGTATTTCTTGATGTTATTTCCAAACCACTTCCACGAGTATCAGGGGTGTTCATGATCCAAAGTTGCATCCCGTTGTATTGTTGGGATGTTACGTAAGGTTCTAACAAACTGTACCTTTCTACCAAAGAAATAGATTTCGAAGCAGTTTTCTCTTGAATGCCTGGAATAGCTGCAATCATTTTTCCTAATTTCTCAAGTGAATTTTTTTGGGTATCTACGAAATTGGTGAAAACTTGACTTAAGGTTTCTAGAGAATTATCAAAAGAATCTGTATAATTTTTTTCTAGTTGTTCAGAAAATTGTGCTTCTATGTTTTTTATTTGATCAGTTAAATAGTCATTGTATTGGTTTAGTTGCTCTTGAATTAAATAGTTATATTCATTAATTTGATCCGAATAATCTTGATTCAAGGATTCAATCAAAGTTGATACTTGCGCCTCGTTTTGTTCAGAACTTTTTTGAATGGCATTTGTAATGTATATTACAAAAAAAGCACTTGGTATCAGAGCGAAAAGAATCAACATAATTCCTATTTTGTTACCAAATTTATTAAACAAATGAACTTTAGACAAGCCCAATTTTTTCATTTGGATTCCTCCTTTATGGAAGCGTTTTCTTTAAAATTATACCATATCAGAAAAAATTAGTAAACTAAACTAATATAAAAAGTGAATCCCTCTATTTAATTAAAGTATTAATTAATCTAATGTTTTAATAAATGAAAGAATTATAAGTTATAATTTACTTAAAGATAGCGGCTTTAGGAACAATGAAATTTCAAAAATATACTAAGAAATCACGAGGAGGAATAAACATATGAAATTAGAAGATAAGATGTTAAATGCCCTTAATGAACAAATAAACAAAGAAATTTTTTCCGCGTACCTCTATTATTCAATGGCAGCATATTTTGATTCACTGAATTTAGAAGGATTTGCTAATTGGATGAAAGTCCAAGCAAAAGAAGAACTTGCTCACGCTCAGAAGATGTATGACTATATTTACGACAAAGATGGTGTAGTAGAATTGGGTAGTATTGACAAACCAAAGAAAGAATGGGGCAGTCCCTTAGAAGCCTTCAAAGATGCGTATGAACATGAGCTTTTAGTTACACAATCTATCGACAAGTTGGTTGATTTAGCCAAAGAATTAAACGACCATGCAACTCAAAACTTTCTACAATGGTTTGTAAACGAACAAATTGAAGAAGAAGCTAATACAAAGAAAATTGTAGATACCTTGCAAATGATCGGTGAAAGTAAAACCGCTTTGTTCATGTTCAATGGTCAACTAGGCAGTAGGCAGTAGAATGATTCAATAAAATAGGCTATTATAAACAACAGGGAGTTTACTCCCTGTTGTTTGATAGTTCTTTCAAGCTTTCCAATACTTCTAAAACATGGTCTTTCACTCTTACATTTTCCCATACTTTTTTAATTATTCCATTTGGATCTATCAGGATTGTTGATCTGACAACTCCCCAATTTTCTTTACCATAATTCTTTTTTAGTTGCCAAACGCCAAATTTTTCAAGAATGGAATGTTTGGGGTCACTTAGCAAAATCACTTTTAAATCATTTTTTTCTTTAAAGTTTGCATGTTTTTCTGCAGTATCGGGACTTACTCCCACTATTTGACAATTATACTTTTTGAACTCTTCTAAGTAATTTGAAAAATCAACGGCTTCTTTGGTACAACCAGGTGTGTTATCTCGTGGATAGAAATAGAGCACAAGCCATTTTCCCATAAAATCCTTGATATTAATCTGATCACCATCAGCATCTTTAAGTGAAAACTCTGGGATTTTATCGCCTATTTCAAAATTTAGATATCTCATTTTAAACCCTCTCCTTTATTAAAAAGCTAGTCCTCCACCACCTATTCTAAAAGTGATATATGGACCTGTGGGTCCAAAATTTGGAACACTTCCAATGGTTCTTTCAGATAATTGCCAATCACTTATCAATCCAACAGGCGCATATGTGTACCCCACTGCTAAACCAATAGCTAAACCTCCTGCTGCCTCATCATCACTAAATGATAATATGTAATCAGCATTTATTCCTACTTTAAAGATAGGAAATTCGGTATAAAAAGTGTTTTCGTTGAAAGTGGACAAATTGCTATCGAAATCTGAAGAAGCAGGGTCTTGGGAAATTTTCAACTCTATTCCACCACCACCAATACCCCCAAGAGCGTATATTCTAAAAGCCTGCTTAGAAAAAATCAAATAACCAATATTGAATGTTCCATAACCAATATCGAGTTGTACCGTTTTCCCACTCTCTTTCTCATTAGTAGATATACCGTATCCTTCTCCCCCTATTAGAAATCTTCCCATTACTCCATAACCGCCACCCCCGTTAGCCAATGCCACATCTTTTAATTCAGGGAGTCCAGCGGCTGTTAACTGTGTATTTAATTCTTTAACATCAAGCCACTGAGCACCAATATCTCCACCACCAAGTCCTCCATACTGACCGTTTTTTACTTCTTGTGAAAAAACCAAACCTATTAAAAGAATAATCAACGTTATTAACCAACCAGTCTTTTTCATATTTACCCCCCATTTGTAAAAAATTTTGTTACACTTGATTTTATAAAAATTAAATGAATTTGAAATAAAGAAATATTAACTTTATTTTAAGAGCAATTTGGTTTTTAATATTCATCATTTTATTACTTTCTTGAAAAAACTTGAAATCTATTCTCATAATAAACCAAGAGAGTATAAGAGGCAGTCTTTTGGTTGTATTAATTATATCATTTCTGCTTTTGAAAAGAAGCAAAAACCTCTTTCCAGATATCATGTTCTTTAGGTTCAAAAATTTGAAAGTCGAAAGATCTTTTTATTAAGTTCCGTGCCTCTTCAAAGTTTTTTACAAATTGTAAGGCATATAGCTGGGAAACTAAATTCCCTACTGCCGTTCCTTCAATGGGTCCAGTTAGAACAGTTAGTCCTGTTGCATCTGCGATTAATTGACAGAGTAATTTATTCCTGGTACCTCCACCTACCGCATGAACCCTTTTAAAATCAATATTCAAAATCTTTGATAGTTTTTCTTTAACTTCATTTACTTTGAAGGCAATTCCTTCCAATGCCGTTCTTATGACTTGAGATGTTTCATTTAAAACAGTATCGTTATCTTTTATAGACTGCTGAATTATTGCTTGAATCATGTCTTGAGGGTTTTGTAAAGAAGGATCGTCTACATTGATATAAGAAGAAAATGGTTTTGCATTCTGTGCCATATCTGTAATTTTTTGATAAGTATCACAGTTATCCGGCAAGTTAAGACTTTTTATAATGCCCTGAATTAACCACATCCCTGTTACGTTTGCCAATATTCTAAAGGATCCATCCAAACAACCCTCTGCGGCTAAATTGTTTTCCATGAGTTCTTCGTTGTGGGGAACCTCTTTAACAATAGCGCCAGTCAAGCACCATGTTCCTAAACTAATATACAAGGTATCTTGGGGATCTGAAGCAATTGCGGCATATGCGGATCCTGTATCATGACTTGCTGGCAGAATAACATCTATGTTTGAATTGTTATTTAAAACATCTATTTTTATTTTACCAATTTTTGTACCAGCAGGGACTATTTCAGGTAATATATCAGGAATGTCAAACTTTTTCATGATTTCTTCGTCCCACTTTCTTCTTCTATGATTATAAATTTGAGTAGTTGTAGCCATTGTAAAATCAATAGCTTTTTCACCTGTTAAAAAATAATTTAGCAACGAAGGGATCATCAATAAGTCTTTTGAGATTTTGACAAAATCTGGAGCGTATTTTTGGTAGGCTAATATTTGGTACAATGTATTGAACGGTTGAAACTGTGTGGGAGAATGTTCATATATCCATTTCTTGCCAACTTTTTCTATTGTCTCTTGCATTATATTCGTTTTAAACATATTTCTATAATGAATTGGATTGTTTATTAAATAACCATTTTCGTTTAAAAGTCCAAAGTCTACTCCCCAACTGTCTATTCCTAAGGATAGTATCTTTTGATCATTTTTTTGAGCTATTTGAATGCTTTCAATTATATGATTATACAGATTTAATATGTCCCAAAAAGATATTCCATTTATTTCAACTGGGGAGTTTGAAAAACGGTTTACTTCACTCAAAATAAGTTTGTCATTCTGTATGTTACCAGCTATTACTTTTCCACCTGACGCCCCGAGATCGATAGCTAAGTGTAGATATTTCAAGATTATCACCTTTTCTTTAAGTATTTTTTTAGAACAACTTCCCTGGGTTCATGATGTTATTAGGGTCAAGTGTCTCTTTTATCATTTGCATCCATTTGTACTGTTTTGGTTTTGTCTTTTTTAGTAACTCCTTTTTTATGAACCCTACTCCATGTTCCCCGCTTATGGCTCCACCCATTTGGGCAGCTTTCATCGCTATTTTTCCAAGTATCTCTTCCGATAAGGTTTTCCATTCATTTGGTGGAAGATTTTTTGGTTTTAATGGTGCAGGATGGAGGTTACCATCAGCTGCATGTCCTGCCACAGGAATATCTATTTTAAACTCGTTGGCTACTTCGTTGATGTATGTCATCATTTCAGGTATCTTAGATGTTGGTACTACGACATCTCCTGTGGGTACATACGGATCTACGGCTTTTAAGCTTTCCAGCCAGTTCCTTCTCATACGCCATATCTTTTCAGAATTACTTCTGTTATCTGCTATGAATACATCTTTTGCTCCGTTTTTTTGTAAGGCTTTTCCACTTTTTTCATACAATTCTTCAATCTCTTGCAAGCTTGTTGCCTCGTATTGAACTATGAGATAAGATTCTACCTCATCCTGGTATGGTAATTTCATTCCCGTGTATTTTGAAGAATAATAAATTGATTTCTTGTCTATGAATTCAATTCCTGAGGGTAAACTCTTTGTCTCGACCATTAATGGTGCGACATTGCTTATAGCCTTTTCTACACTTTCAAAGGGAACCAGCAGGTCAACAACTTTTCCTGGTTGAGGTATGAGATTTACATATATCTTTGTGAATATTCCGAGCGTTCCTTCTGAACCAATGAAAAGTTGTAATAAGTTGTAACCACTTGAATCTTTTCTTCTTTTTCCACCATATTCTACTATCTCGCCATCAGGCATTACTACCTCTAATCCCAATATATGATGAGCTGTGTTTCCATATTTTATTACCTTACTTCCACCTGCATTGGTAGCGACGTTGCCTCCAATGAAACTCGTTTCTACACTCATAGGATATCCTGCGTAATATAATCCTTTTTCTGATACAATTCTACATAGATCATTAGTGACCACACCTGGTTCAACCACAGCGACTAAGTTTTCTGAATCTATTTCTATGATTCTGTTCATTCTCTCAAGTGATATTACTATACCTCCGAATATTGGTATATCCGCACCGGCCAATCCACTACCAGCTCCTCTTGGCGTTATGGGTATCATTTCGTCGCTTGCCAGTTTTATTATTTGGGATATTTGCTCTTTGGTTTCTGGTTTTACTACAACCTCTGGCATGTGTGCATAATACTCTCCACCTGATTCGTCGTTTGAGTAACTTTTTAGACTTTCTATATCATCGTATATCAATAGTGCATCGTTTTTTAATATTTTTCTCAACTTTTCAACGGTATTGGTAGTTACCTTTCTGTATTCAATCATTTTTGTCACCTGATTTTATTTCTTTTTCTAACAGCGGTAGTATGTCTAAAGCATCACATACAATTCCAAGATCAGATACCTTGAAAATTGGTGCCTCTGGATCTTTGTTTATCGCTATAATATATTTAGATGATGACATCCCAGCTATATGTTGTACCGCTCCAGATATTCCCATTGCTATGTACAGTTTTGGGCTGACGGTTTTTCCTGATAGTCCCACTTGGTGAGAGTAGTCTATCCATCCCATATCTACTACCGCTCTTGTTGCACCAACTGCACCTTTTAGTTTCTTTGATATGTTTTGTAAGTATTTGAAGTTCTCCGGTTTTTTTAAACCTTTACCTCCTGCTACGATTACATCAGCTTGTTGAAGTGGTTGTACGCTGCTTTCGTCTTTTTTAAATTCTAACCATCTATATTTTGATCGAAAGAGTTCTTCTCCGTATTCTATTTTTGTTATTTTTCCTTTTCTGTTTTCATCTTTAGATAAAGGTAGTTTTGATTTAGGTCTTACCGTAGCCATCTGTGGTTTTGTTATTGTTTTTATCTTTGCCATCACGTTTCCACCTATAGCAGGCCTTATTTGTATCAGAGATCTTGTTTTTTCTTCTATTTCAAAGTCCGTACAATCAGCTGTTAAGCCCGTATTTAATTTTGCAGCAAGAGAGGGCATGAGAGTTCTTCCCCTTGTAGTTGCCGATGCAAGTATTATTTCAGGTTTAAAATCTTCTACCATTTTTTCAAGTATATTTGTGTGTACATCTGGGTAGAAATGTTCTAGTTTTTCATTTTCAACATAGTATACGTTGTCAGCCCCATATTGAATAAGGCTATCTAAATTCTCCACTTTGTTTGATATTACTACACTTGATAGTTCAACGTTCAATTTTGTGGCTAAGTCTTTTCCCCATGATAGTAATTCGTACGATACTGTTTCTATTTTTCCATCACTTATCTCCGCTATCGTCCATACACCTTTGTATTCTTGGTTCATGATATCACGCCTTTTTCTTTTAGAAAGCTTTTTATTTTTTCTAAGGCTTCTTGTGGAGTTTTTACTACTATCTTTTCACCATTTCTTGATATCTTTGGATAAAATACCTTTACAACCCTTGTTGGAGACCCTTTAAGTCCTATCTTTTCTTCGCCTATTTTCAACTCTTGATTACTCATTATTCTTATAATACTTTTTTTAGCTTTTAGTTTGTTTTCTAAATTCGGTAGTCTTGGCTCGTTTATTTCTTTTACAACTGTTATTAAAGTTGGTAACTCGGTTTGAATAATTTCATTTCCGCCTTCTATAGCCCTTTGAACGATTATCGTATCGTTTGTTATGTCAATTATCTTGTTGACATAGGTTAGTATAGGAATATCTAACTGTGTTCCCACAGATGGTCCTACTTGACCTGTTTCTCCGTCTGTTGCCCTTTCACCGGCAAATATAATGTCGTAATGTTTGTCTTTTAAATATTGACTCAATGTATAAGCGGTTGCTAAGGTATCTGCACCGGCAAACTTTCTATCGGTTAACAATACCCCTTCATCACATCCCATGGATATAGCTTCTTTTAGTGCGTATTCTGCTGAAGGAGGCCCCATCGTTACAACCGTTATCTTAGTTTGTGGTGTGCTTTCTTTAATTCTCACCGCTTCTTCGACTGCGTACATGTCCAATGGGTTGAGTTCGGATTCTAATTCACTTCTTATCATTGTTCCTGTTTCCTCATCTATCTGTACCTTGTCGGTGGAAGGTACTTGTTTGACTAATACGCATATTTCCATTAAACTTGGCTCCTTTTTAATTTTTTATCTTTCCAACAACATAGGGCCCTTCAGGTATAACTGCTATCTTGGCGCCGCGCCCTTTTAATTTTAAAGCCTTTTTTAATCCTTCCTCTAAAGTATTGATTTTAGTTGAAAAAGTATATTTGTACTCTTCATCATCCAGCGACGACAACATGAAAATGTTTTTCGTTTTCTCTAATACTTGAGTTAACTTTTGTACCTCCCATTGATCACTTTTGAAAGTTTCTGGTGAATCATGGCTTTTTAAAAATTCTTTTATTCCTTTTTCTTTTACTTCTAAAAGCAATTCTTTAAACTCTTTTTTCCCGATACCTTTTTCGCATTTTGAAGCCATTATTATTACTCCATCAGGTTTTAAAATCTCTGAAGCTTCTACTAAACCTTTAACCGTTTGATAAAAGTTTTGGTCTAAAGGATATCCACCATTTGAGGTTATAACTATATCAACGGGTTCTTTAATTTTCACTATCGAAGTATATGCTACCATTCTACAACCTACTTCGTGAGCTTCAAAGATATCACCTGCATAAATCCCATCTACTTCTTTTTTCTCGTTTAAAGAAACGTTTACTATGAAATCACACCCAGCCATCGAAGCTACTTCTCTAGCCATCTTATCGACAGGATTATTTTCTAACTGACAACTTTTTGAATTTGGATCTCCCATCGCCTTAACGCCATGAAATACCTTCAAGGTTTCGATGCCAACGATTCCTGGGCAGATTGATTTTCTCCCTCCTGAATATCCTGCCATAAAATGGGGTTCTATTAGACCTGTACAGATTTTTAAGTCCGCTTCTAAATATTTTTTATTCACAATAACAGGGCAACCAGAAGAGGTTTCTCCAATCTTCTTCAATTGAGTATCATCGTATGCATCGTGATTAATTATTTTTATATTTTCTTCTAAAACTTCTTTACCAACTAATTTTTCAAACATACTTTCTGGAACTGGTTCATGTGAACCATTTGCAATTAATATTGTTATATTCTCCTTTTTAATGCCAGCAAACCTCACATCATAGATTATGTATGGCAAAATAAGAGAATTTGGTACGGGCCTTGTGGTGTCAGAAATAACTATGCAACAATCCTTTTTTCTTTTTGCTAAGGTTGAAAGAGAACGGGTACCAAAGGGAAGACCTAACGATTTCATCATCTCAATGTCAAAAGCATCCCCTAAGCCTCTAAATTCCCGCTTTTTTAATAAAGAAAAATTTAAGTTTTTATCTAAATCTAAAAGCTTTTCTTCTTTACCGTATGGAATTTTAACTCTCATTTTTCACACCTTCAAAATTATCAAAATTATTTTTTCACTTTTATCTCAGTTAACTCTATCATTGGTCCGCCTTGTTTCTTCTGAAAAATTCTTTGAATGCAGCTATTTTTTCTTCTGGTATTTCGTTCACATTTGAATAGAGTTTAGAAACAAATGAAACTTGAGCGAGAAATTCTAAAGTTTCCAACTTTACATATGCTTCATTCATGTCTTTTCCTGCAACCGTGACACCATGGTTTTGAAGAACGAATACCCGAGATCCCTTTTCTAAACCTTCGTTAAAGGCATCTGCAAATTCTTGAGTTCCAGGCATTTGATATGGTATATAGGTTATTGGATCCAATACTAAAGAAGATTCTGGAAGAGCGTTTATAGGTAATTTCTCAAAGGTAATTGCAAAAGAGGTAGCATACATTGGGTGAGCATGAATAACTGCGTTTACATCATTTGCTTTTTCGTATATTTTTATATGCATTTTTTTTTCTGAAGAAGGTTTCTTGAGTCCGTCGATTTTATTCCCGTTTTTATCTATGGTGATGATATCTTTCTCAGTTAGAAAGTGTTTTATGGTCGATGTGGGAGTGATATATATTTTTTCTCCATATTTTATACTCATGTTTCCACCCGTACCATCCGTTAGCTTTCTGTCCCAGACTAATTTTGCAAATTCTGCAACTTCTTTTTTTAATTGCTCTTCTAGCATATTGTAACCTCCTGTATTATTGCTTTTTGAATTAATAATTCTAAACTTAACGTTATAATACAATTTTAACACAATATATAAGTAATATAGTGGTATATAAAACTAACATAATCACAGAATCTAAGAGTTATTTCAAAATAATTCATCATAATCGACCGTAAAAATACACTTATAACGAAGATTTATACAAAATTTAGATAGATTTGTTTATTAAATTAAGGGGGCATTAGCCCCCTTAATTAAACTATTATTTGCTGTAGTGCTTCCTCATTTCTTCATTACCTGGCAAAGCAAGGATTTCCTCTAAAACTTTTACTACCTGGTCGTAAGACTTTGTACGTGGATCTCTGATCAAAAATTCTTCGAGTACTTTTTTATCTCCAGTTAGGAATGCTTCTAACGCCCATTCCATTCTCATGATTCTTGGGTATAGGTACATCTTTTTAATTCTTTCTGGAAGTGGTGGATCTATTTTGTAACGATGGATTCCATCTTTGTCTGCATACACAGGAATCTCCACGGCTACATCGTCTGGGATTCCAGGTATAGTACCGTTATTTGGTAAATTGAGAACGAGATCTACTTTTTCGTTGTTTAATAAGGCATTTGCCAACAATATATGTTGTTCGCCGCTTTTCCTTTGAGGATCTAACAAGTTGTATATTTCTTTTGTGAGTTCTTCTTTTACATCGTTTTTGGTTTGAGAGATAATTTCATTGAGTGAATCTTTTGAAAGTAATTTGGCGTTCTTATTCTCTTGGAAATATTTGGCAACTTTTTGCATTGCTATTGCAATCTCTGCTTGTCTATCTTGATACCATTTCCATCCTAACTCTGAATCAACGCCTCCCCATGGTTCTCCAAACCACTTTTTCTTTGTTTCGAGGTTGTAATGATATTTCCAACTTCCATTCCTGACTGTGTCTCCAATGGGCATTTTCCCATAGAATTCATACATATCTTTTTCAACCGGAGAGAGTTGATCGTCGAATGGATTGGTGGGTTTGAAGTTTTCAACCTCTTTTTCTAATAATTCATCAATGAGTGGATAGGCATCTTTTCCTTCATACATGAATTTTGTCAACCAAATTCCATGGTTTACACCTGCTACTTGCCATTCAACTTTTTCTGAATCTAAGCCTAATTTTTCAATTATGTGGTCTACTCCATGATGGCCGTGGCATATTCCAACCATATTTATTGGAACCGTTCTTGTTATTAAATTTGTTAATTCAAAGACAGGATTTGCCGCCTGCAAAAGCCATGCCTTAGGGGATATTCTTTCAATAGCTTTTGCAACATCGTGCATAAACTTTAATTGGTTGAAATTGCTTATTGTGTAATAATCTGAAACCATGTTGAATTCTTGTGAGTCTATTCCTCTGTAATATCCGTATTTTTCTGAAATTTTTCTTACTTGTTCAAAGTAACTGTGTCCCCCAACCAATGCTGTGTTTACAACAAAACTTGAGTCTTTTATTGCGTCTTCAACGTTTGTTGTAGTTTCAAACCTCAAATCCGCTCCGAACTCTTCTGCAAATTTCATAGCAAGCATGTGTACTGCGTTCAATCTGTCTTTATCTATATCCATTAAGGATACTAGACTCCCTGATAATCCCTTTGTTTTACAAAGATCGCTAACCAATCTTAAAGAAAATGCTGCGCTTCCTGCTCCAATGATCCCTACCTTGATAGCTGTCATTTACATCTTTCCTCCTCTGTAAGTTCTTTGATTAAGTGGATTTCCTTATCACCAATCTAGGTGGTAGAAAAATTTGATCCAAATTATTATCGTTGTGCGAATTGGTTTTTTCAATTTTTTTGATTAATATATCAACGCTTTTTCTACCGATTTCTCGGGTGGGCTGTGCTACACTGGTTAATGGGGGATTTGTTAAATTACAAATTATGGTGTTATCAAAACCTACCACCGCTACATCATCTGGAACTTTCATTTCATTTTTTATCAACATATTGATTATCTTTGTTGCTATAATATCGTTTATAGTATAGATTGCTGTTATATTGTTGTCTATTATTTTTTTTAATAACTTTTTTTCACTGTTTTTTGTGAAATCAGATATCTCCTCAGGAGCCACTAGATAATTGTCTTCGTTAAAATTCAAATTGTTAGCTATGATTTCTTCATAAAATCCTTTTAATTTTTTATCTTTTAAATATCCAATATACCCGATGTTTATGTGTCCCTTATTTATTAAATATTTAGCAACGATTTTTCCTGCTAAATAGTGATCAACTGTTACATAATCAAAACCATCCAGATCCTGGGCACATATAACAGTAGGTATGATTGATTTGATTTTAGTTATATGTTCAACATGCGATAAATCAGTCGGATTTATAATCAAACCGTCGACTCTTCTACTTAAAAGCATTTCTATTTGCTCTTTTTCTCTTTGAAGACTACCATAAGTGATTGACAGTACAATGTTGTAATTATAGTAATTTGCTTCTTCTTCTAAGGATTCTAGTATTTCTGGGAAATAAGGGTTCGTTAATTCGGGTAGTACTATGCCAATGAGAAAGCTTTTATTTTTGACGAGGCTTCGAGCCATTCTATTTGGTTGATAATTGTATTTTCTAATGTATTCTAAAACTTTTCTTTTGATTTCAGGGTTGACGTTAGGATTATTATTTATCACCCTTGAAACAGTTGATTGAGAAACTCCCGCCATTTTGGCAATTTCTTTCATTGTTTTCATAAAAATTTTCCCCATTTCCTTTAAAATCATGAATTCGATTTATCTGATAATTTACAGAATTACTTTAAATGCTTTTTGAATACGTATTCTTATTTTATCAGAATTATATTATTTTATCAAATCCGATTAGAGATAACTAGAGGTGATTAAAGCGATTTAGGATTGATTATAAAGGGAAAGCTTTGTTTTTCAACAAATTCAATAAATCTGAATTGGTTAAAGAGGTTTTGAGGGAGGGATGAAATTAAGTATTGAACATCCATATTTTACTAAACTCTGCTGGGTTATATGTCAAGTAGCTATCCGTTGGTCCATTAAAAATTGAAAAAAGATTTAATAAATTCTCTTTCTCTAGGCATTACTTCCTCCAAATCTATTTAAGACTTCGTTGTAAACTTCTACTTCCTTTTTTGCAATATTCTCCCAAGAAAAGCTCAAAGCCCTATTTCTTAAATAACTACCATCAATTGGATTTTCTAACAACTTTACAACCGATTCAGCAAACCTTTTTTCAAAGTTTTCCCCTTCCTTGACGACTATTCCTCCATCTCCAATTGCCTCAGGTACACCTCCGTTACTGCTACCAACAACAGCTACCTCGCATCCCTGTGCTTCCAACACGACACACGGCCATCCTTCATTCCTACTCGGAAGTATCATTACATCCATAGCATTCATATAATAAGGTACATCTTCATGAGAAACATTTCCAACAAATTTAACCTGCAAATTTCTTTTCTTACATTCATTTTCTATATTTTCTTTTAACTCACCATTTCCAACAATTAAAAACTCAGCATCGTAGATTGAAGATATATAAGAAAAAATTTCGGGCAATTTATCTGCCCTTTTTACTTTCTTCAATCCACCTACAAACCCAACAACCTTTTTAGATAATCCCAATTCTTTTTTTATTTTTTCTTTATCCAAGGGTTTAAAGATATCTGGTTCGATTCCGTTTGGAATAACAACAGAATTCTCACCAGCATACCCAAATGATTTAGCTTTATTCAATAAGGCATTACTCACGAAAATAACTTTGGCAGCATTTTCTAAAACATCTACATACAAATCTTTTGCTAAAGGCATTATAAAATTTATGTCACTGCCATGACCGGTAACTACGTACGGAATATTTAACTTTTCAGACAATATTTTAGCAACTAATCCTGCGGGTAAAGAATGCATTCCATGGGCGTGAATAATATCGAATCTTTCATCTTTAACTTTAGAAAATAAACTTCTCGTAATTTGGTCTGATTTTTTAATTTGAGTATTTTTCTTTAATATGATTAAATTAAAAAGATCTATCAAATTTCTATTGAATTTTTCATATTTATATTTGATACCATTTATATCAAAAAATGAATCAGTGACTTTATAATTACCCTCCGAAAGAATCTTTTTCAAAAATTTTACTCCGAGCGACTCTACAGGAACTAAACCGTAAATATCAAAAAGCACATTAAAATTTCTAAGAATTTCTATCCTTTTGGTTATAAAAATGCCACTTGTTAGATTTTGAGGAAAAGGAAATAAATTCGTTATGAATAGTATTTTTATTGTTTATCAACCCCTTAAAATTAGGAAATTCACTCCTATACTTTTGCTTTATTTTCTTTCTCAAATACTAATTCTTTGATTTTTTCTATTACAGGTTTCACCTTTGTATCCCAACTTAAATTTTCTTCAGCATATTTTCTCATCTCTAAAGAGTAATTAGGATGCTTTTTTGATAAGTCTTCATACCAATTAATTATTTTGTTGATGTCAACAGGACTATCATCTTTTGGGATCCTGAAAACATATGGAAAAGATTCTTGAAAATCTTGATCATTAGAAGCTATTACAAAAGGAATTCCTCTTGCACAATACTCTCTGTTTTTCAAAGCCGAATCACTGTATAAACCTTTTCTGTGATTACCTAAACTCCCAAAAGCAATATCTGAGTCATCCACAATTTTGTCTAATTCTTCTCCAACTTTTGTTCCATGAAAGATAACGTATTTCTCTAATTTAAACTCTTTTACCGAATTTTTTAAATTCTCTAATACTGGTCCTTCGCCTACACAGTGATAGTAAACATCTTTTTTTGGATTATTTTTGTAATATTCATACAGACCTTTAATTATTCTATCGTACCCATGCCAAAAGCGAAGATTTGCTATAGATAGCAAATGAATGGAGGCCTTTTTGTTCTGATTCTGATTTTTTATTTTGATGTCTTCTAATCGAATACCGTTACTTATTAGAACAAATTTTTTACTGAGATTCAATGCTTTGTCTGATGAAATTGGGACAATTATATCTGCGAAATCTTCGACTTTTTTTTCCCTGTTTTTCCACAATAGGTTATATTCAATTTTATTTGTTGCCTTTTTAATTTCATTTTCAAATGGATATGTAGGAATTTCAATGATTTTTATTAATTTTTTTCTTTTCGACAATTTAATTAATTTGTTTGTAAGTTGTAGATTTCTAAGGTACAATGCATTTATTTCATATGAATTAATTATTTTATATAGAGAATCTAAAAATGAATTATATCTAATAAAACCTTTAATTTTTTTGATTTTACTATGTTCATTATAAATTGCCATATTGGGGTATGAAAAAGTTTTGATTTCTTTCTTTACGCCATAATCTTCAATGCTATAAAGTACCGCTTCTGATTGCCTTGAAATATATAAGTAAACATTATCAAAAACCTTTTTAAAGGTTAAGCATTGACTGATCATTTTTGTTAAAATACCTTTTTCTTCAGATTCTTCTCTTATGAATCCTGCATATAATAGGTTCATTTTTGCTCCTTTCCTTAATGATTTGCTAAATTAAAACCAGTTTCTTATTTTAGTTAACGGCTTTGTTGTTATTATTACCCCGATTTATTATATCATAAGAAATAACTGCTTTCTACATGAAGCTTAAGGGTGATAGAGAAATAAAAGACAGCTTTATTTGTTATAATTAGAATTATGAAATTTATGAAGAGAAATAGATTTCCTCAATGGGGAGGTTTTTGTATGATCAATACCTTGTTTAAATCTTTTTTGTTTTTGCTTTCGTATCTGCCTCTTTTTGTTATCTTTGCCATAAATAATTTTGGGAACGTTTTGTTCTTATTTTTTAGTGTTTTTTCGATTGTTGTTTTTGTTGGTTCACTGATCCTTTTTATTTCTGCTAAGACGAATGCCGAGGAAAAATTCATTAAATTTGAGAAAGTAGAATCGCAGAATGTGAGGTTATTGGATTATATTTTTGTTTATATCTTGCCTTTTATAAATATGGGTGGCATAAAAGAATTGATTTCTTTTGCTATAATCGTTTTTATCGTCGGCAATATTTATGTAAAGACAGATTTGATAGCTATAAACCCTGTCCTTTCTTTGTTTGGCTATAGTATTTACAAGGTTTGTCTTATGGACGGACGTGAAAAGAGTATCCGGTCCGCTTGGTTGATTTCAAAATCAATAACCGAAGGAATGAAAGTTAAAGAGTTTTCCAAAGATATTTATTTGGGGATGGCTGGTAAGAAATGAATAAAGTTAATCGAGATGAAATCTTAAAGAATATCTTTTTAAAAGAAAATTTAGAACATCTTAGGGAGCTAATAGATACTTCAACAGATTTCACAATGGATGTTTTTATCCAAAATGAGAACAACCAGATATTTTGGTTGAAAAATGAAGATCCCTCTTTTTTCAAGGGAATTTTTCTCACTTCTACTGACGAGTTTTTAAATGATTTACGCGTCAAAGAATCAAACAAGGTAGATGAATACGAGACAGTCATTGATGATAGGAGCTTTTTGTATCTAAAAGATGTCAAAGAGAATGTAAGCGATATTGGGGATATTGTTGAGATTATTCGTGAAGGTAAGTATATAAAAAATTATTCTAATAAAGACTTGGAAACAATTAAGAAGTTCAAACTGATAGTAAAATTGTACAGTAATGAGTTGAATGATTTTTTGTTGGGTATTCAATATTTAACAGCTTCCAAAATCTTTAAAGATAAAAGGATTTTAGCCCTTACTGCACGTAAAATTCAACCTTTAAAGGAACAGTTTTACTTAATTCCAAAAAATAGTTTTGATTACATGGTTGTTGGAGATACCGTCTTAATTAGAAATCTGACTTATTTTGAAAGAGATTTCGGGTTTTACAAGAAATATGAAGAGGCTAAAGATGAAGTTATCGAGGAAATAAAGAGAGAGGAGAATCTTTTTGGTAAGGATATTAAATTAAAAAGTATCGATTATTTTAGTGAGAAAATCAAAGGTAAACCTTTGTATTTGAAGAGGTTTTATAAGGTTATCAAAAAAGGTAATTATAAGAAATTTAAGTTTTCTAAGGTTAAGGAGATAATAGATGATTTCAATCTAAAAGTTAAACTAGATGAGGGTAATAAGTGTATCGATTTGGGCGAAGAGACTTCGATTAAAGATTTTTTGCAACTTTACGATGAATTGTATTATATATCCGATTTGTCAGGGAATAGAATGGTGGCAAGTGAAAATAGCCCTTATCAAGAGTAATATCTTTTTTTCAAAAATTCAACGATTCTTTGAGATGCCTTGCCATCCCCAAAAGGGTTGCTTGCTTTGCTCATTTGAGCATATTTTTCTGTTTCTAGTTCTTTCATGGCTTGGTACACTTGTTCTTCTTGTATTCCTACTAATTTTGCTGTTCCTGCTTCTATCGCTTCAGGCCTTTCCGTTGTTTCTCTTAATACCAACGTTGGTTTGCCCAATGTGGGTGCTTCTTCTTGTATCCCTCCTGAATCTGTCATTATGTAATGACTTTCGTCCATTAACGCTATGAAATCTAAGTATTCAACAGGATCTATCAATATCGCTTTTTCCTCATTCCCAAGTATTTTATACACACTTTCTCTCACTATCGGATTTAAGTGAATTGGAAATACTATGTGCATTTCTTCGTTTTCGTGTAGATACCTTTTTATCGCTTTCATCACGTTTTCTATCGGTTTTCCCCAGTTCTCCCTTCTATGCATGGTTACTAAGATAAACTTTTTGTTCTTTATGTTGTACTTTTCTTTTATCTTTTCTATATCTTTGTTTTTGTTTTCTTTTACCCATAGTAATGCATCTATAACAGTGTTCCCAGTTACTATTATGTTTTTCTCTTCTACACCTTCTTTTAGTAGGTTATCTTTTGCCTTTTGGGTAGAAGCAAAGTGATGCTTTGCAATTGTACCTGTTAGTCTTCTGTTCATTTCTTCTGGGAAGGGGTTGTATATGTCGTTCGTTCTTAAACCCGCTTCCACGTGCCCAACAAATATTTTGTTGTAAAAAGCAGCGAGACTTCCTACAAAAGTGGAGGTTGTATCCCCTTGTACTAGTATGTAATCGAATGGTTCAATTTTTAGTATTTTATCTATCTCTGTAATTAGTTTTGAAGTTAGTTGGGGTAGAGTTTGGTTTTTTGTCATTATATTTAAGTCGTAATCTGGTTTTATTTCGAAAAGATTCAACACTTGATCGAGCATTTCTCTGTGCTGAGCGGTTGCTATTATTTTTACTTTTATATTTTCTTCTTTCATCTTTTTGTATAATGGTGCCATTTTAATTGCTTCAGGCCGCGTTCCAAATATCATTGCTGTTTTCATTCGAGGACTCCTTGTTATGGTAATGTTTTTAGTTTTTTTATGTAAGCTGCGTTTAGTCTTTGTTAGCGCCCCTTCGCCGAACGTTAAGGGGGTTCCCCTTAAAAACCCCAAATCAAGGTCAAAATCATTTAAAAACATTGTTTGCACACTGCGGCAAATACTCCCCACCCAGTTGCCAATCACATAATGTAATTATATCATATATGATTTTAGGTTCATCGTTTTTTGATGGTAAAACCAACAATGAAGATGTTTTGAGGTTTCTTTGTTAAAAGATAAATAAAATTCTTTTAGCGTTAATTTTTTGATTGTATAATATAAATGTATAAAAAAGGTGTGAATTTTTGCCTTTCCAGGAGGATGTGTATGGATAACAAATGGATTAGAATAAAAGGTGCTCGAGAGCATAATTTAAAAAATATAGATGTTGAGATACCTAAGAATACCATTTCAGTCATTACCGGCTTATCTGGTTCAGGAAAATCAACTTTAGCACTTGATACTATATATGCGGAAGGTCAAAGAAGGTATTTAGAGTCTGTTTCTTCCTATGCAAGACAGTTTTTAGGAAATTTGAAAAAACCCGATGTAGAATTTATCGAGGGGCTCTCCCCTTCAATTGCTATTGAACAAAAATCTGTAAGTCATAATCCAAGGTCAACGGTAGGTACCATCACAGAGATTTATGATTATATTAGGGTGTTGTTTGCAAGGGTTGGTAAGGCTTACTGCCCAAAGTGCAATATCCCACTGCAAAGTTCTACTGTAGATGAAATTGTGGATAATATTTTTAAGAATTTTAATGAGGATGCAAGATTGTATATCTTTGCTCCAATTGCCAAGGAAAAGAAAGGTGAGTTTAAAAAGGAACTACATAGTATGAAGCTGTCAGGTTTTAAAAGGGTGGAAATCGATGGAGTGATATACGATTTAGATGAGATAGACTCACTTGAAAAGACCTACAGGCATAATATAAACCTACTTGTTGACAGAGTTAAGTTGAGAAAAGATAATTTTGAGAGAATCTTCGAAGCCGTTGAATTGTGCCTTAAAGAAGGAGATGGCTTTGTAGAAATTAGGGAAATGGATAATGATGAGAACGTTATTTCTTCTCAAACTTATTCTGAGAATTTAGCTTGCCCTAAATGTGGTTACAGCTTTCCAGAAATTAATCCCAAATTGTTTTCATTTAATAGTCCTTATGGGGCATGTTCGGAATGCCATGGATTAGGTTTTAAGTTGGAGGTTGAGCCTGAATATATATTTGATATAAACAAGTCTTTAGAAGATGGCGCTGCTTTGAATATGGGGAAAGATACTTTTATGGTGAGCATGATGAAAGATGTTGTTCGAAGTTTGGGTGAGGATCCATCAAAACCTTTAAAAAGTATGCCTTCAAAAGTTTTAAATACCTTGCTGTATGGGACTGAGGAAGAAATAGATTTTTCCTTTTCAAAAAAGAACGGAGACAGTTATGAGTTTACTAGAGGGTTTGAAGGAATGGTGAATTGGTACGAAAGAAGGTACAAGCAAACGGATTCCCGGGAAATAAAGGAATGGATCGAAAGAAATTTCATGATTCAAAAGACATGTCAAGCCTGTAATGGCAAAAGGTTGAGGGAAGAAGCCCTCAGCGTTAGGATAGATGGATACAATATATATGATTTGACAGAAATGCCAATTAGTGAACTAAAACTTTTCTTTGATGCTTTAAAACTGAGTGATTTTGAAATGGAAATTGCCCACGAACTTCTTAGAGAAATAAATAGAAGGTTAACTTTTTTGATCGATGTAGGACTTGATTATTTGACACTTGGAAGAAATGCGACAACTCTTTCTGGTGGAGAGTCCCAGAGGGTTAGATTGGCTACACAGATTGGATCGGGGTTAACAGGAGTGACATATGTTTTGGATGAGCCAACTATAGGTCTTCACCAAAGAGATAACGACAGGCTTATAAATACTTTGAAAAAGTTGAGAGACCTCGATAATACGGTAATAGTTGTCGAACATGACGAGAACGTTATTAGAGCCTCAGATTATATTATAGATCTTGGGCTCGGCGCAGGTGTCAATGGGGGAAAAGTCATCTTTCAAGGTCCTACTAGTAAGTTGTTAGAGAATTCTAATGGGTCCCTTACAGGGAAGTATTTAAGGGGAGAAACAAGAATAGAAATAATTGATAAAAAACGAGTAGAAAAGAACGCTAGTTTAAAGATAATCGGTGCCAAACACAACAATTTGAAAAATGTCACGGTTGAGATTCCCTTGGGGAAATTTGTGGTTATAACAGGAGTTTCAGGCTCAGGTAAATCTTCGTTGATTATGGATACGTTGTATCCGGCTTTGCAAAAGGAGCTTTATAATTCCAGGGTGAGACCCGGAGAGTATGAAAAGATCGAAGGTTTAGAATATATAGATAGCGTGATCTCTATCGATCAAAGTCCTATTGGTAGAACTCCAAGAAGTAACCCAGCTACATATACAGGAGTATTTGATTATATTCGTGAACTGTTCGCTGCAACACCTGAGGCTAAGATTAGAGGATACGACAAGGGAAGATTTTCCTTCAACGTTAAGGGCGGAAGGTGTGAAGCCTGTAAAGGCCATGGAGTTTTGAAGATTGAGATGCAATTTCTACCTGATGTGTATGTAACCTGTGACGTATGTAAAGGTAAGAGATACAACAAAGAAACGTTAAAGGTCACTTATAAAGGTAAAAATATTTCTGATGTTTTAGATATGACTGTGGATGAGGCTTTGGACTTTTTCAAGAACTTACCTTTAATAAAAAATGTTCTAGAACTGCTGCAAGATGTGGGTTTGGGATACATAAGATTGGGTCAATCCGCAACCACCCTTTCTGGTGGAGAAGCTCAAAGGATCAAATTAACTTCCGAGCTAAGGAAAAAAGCAACGGGGAATACCGTTTATATACTCGATGAACCTACTACGGGTCTTCATTTTGAAGATATAAAGAAATTAATAAAAGTTCTCAATATTCTCGTTGAAAAGGGTAATACCGTTATAGTAATAGAACACGAGATGGACATTGTAAAAAACGCAGATTACATTATAGACTTAGGACCAGAAGGCGGAGAAAATGGGGGTTATATTGTGGCTACAGGCACCCCAGAAGAAGTAGCTGAGAGTGGTACTTACACCGGGTACTACTTGCAAGAGGTTTTATCAAAAGAAAGAATTTCAAAGTAGAAATAATTAAATTATTTTTACGTTGACTATTCTTTTTTAAGCCAATTTATAGTCTGTTCTGCCACTTTTTCTTTTTCGATATCGTTTACAACTACGTGCCCGCTTTCTTCTAATATCAGAAATTCGGTTTTTCCTTTAATATTATTTTCTATAATTTCCTTTACCGAAAAAGGAACGGCTTCGTCTTTTTTTGAAAGTATCACATAAGTGTTAGATGTGACTTTTGAAAGGTTTTTAAGAGCCATTTTTTGCAGTTTGTAAAGATCAGCTGCCTTTGAAGGCCAGTCATAATTCCAGTATTGGCTAGCTAGATAAGCAAGCTTTTCGTCATCGAATGTCTGAGGATTTTTTCTTTTTATTTTCTTAACGATAAGGCCAAAGAATGGAGTTAAATTTATTCTCCAATCTTTTGCTTTTAGTGCAGGAGCAGCTAAGACAATTTTTTCTGGATGAAATTTACTTGCTAAGAGAGTTGCTATTACACCACCCATAGAAAGGCCTAAAATGTAGACTTTTTCATGGTAGGTTTTTAAATTAATATAAGAGTCTATAGATTTTCTCAGCCAATCTCTCCAATTAGAGTTTAAAAAATCGTTGGAATTGGTTCCGTGCCCGGGGAGTCGAGGTATGTATATAGAAAAACCAGATTTGTGAATCTGTCTACCTATGTAGTACATATCATGAGGAGAACCCGTGTAACCATGTAGAATCAATACCGCAATATTTGAATCATTTTTTAAATAAAGCTCCTTTGATATTGGTGAAACAGATGTGCTTGGTGGTATGTTATCGAAGAAATTCAAGATATAGACCCCCTTCATAGTCTGGTAATTATTAGCTATTTTCGAACTGAAGTCTGTAAAGATCGTAATAAATTCCGTGGTTGTTGATAAGTTCTTCGTGCCTTCCTTCTTCAACAACTAGCCCTTTATGCACAACTATTATCCTGTTGGAGCTTTTCACAGTCGAAAGTCTGTGGGCAATGGAAATTATAGTTGAACGTTCAGATATTTTATTCAAAGCTTGTTGTATTAAAAATTCAGTTTCTACATCAACATTTGCTGTAGCTTCGTCTAAAATTATAATCTTTGAATTAAAAAGTACCGCCCTCGTTAAGGCTACCAATTGTCTTTCACCAGATGATAAAGTTCCGCCTCTTTCTGTAATGACTGTGTAGTAATTTTGGGGCAACCGCGAGATAATTTCATCGGCATATACGGATTTTGCAACCTTTTTTACTTCTTCATCCGGAATGTCTTGGTTAAATAATCTCATGTTGTCTAAAATAGTTCCCGAGAACAGGAATACGTCTTGAGGTACAACAGCGATTTTTTTGCGTAATTCGTTGAGATCGTAGTCGTATAATTCTTTATCGTCTAATAGTATTTTACCACTTTGATATTTGTAAAGTCCACTTATCAATTTAATTATCGTAGTTTTTCCTGAACCTGTTTCCCCAACTATGGCTACTCTTTCGTTGGGATTTATTTTGAAACTTACACCTTTTAAAACTTCTTTATTTCCATCGTAGGAGAATTTAACGTTTTGAAATTCAACTTTTCCTTCTTGAATAGTAGTATATTTTTTCCTCCCAAAATTTTCCTGTTCTTGATCAAATATCTTAAAAATTTTTCCAGCCGATGCAAATGCGTTTTGCATTATGTCATACTTTTCTGCTAGGTCAAACAAAGGTCTAAAAAACATATCTATGTAAGAAGTGAAAGCATAGATGGTTCCAAAGGTTGTTTGCCCATCTGTTAACTGCAAGGAACCAAACCAAAGCAAAATACTAATCGTAAAATACTGTAATAGACTCATCAAAGGTCTAAAGATCGCAAATACGTACATTTGTTGCAAATTAGCGCGATATACCTTTGTACTCATGTAATCGAATTCCTTTTTCTTTCTTTCTTCTTGATTGAATAATCTTGTAACATTACTTCCAGCTAAATTTTCGGCTAAGTAGGAATTTAAGGCAGATATTCTAGTTCTGACTTTGTCGTAGGCTTTTCTATCAAAATGTCTGAATAACACAACTGAAACAATAATAACTGGGAACATAGACATTGTATACAAACTAAGTTCAAAGTCTAGGACCATCATTAAAATGATCACCCCAATTATTATAGCTATATCCTTGAGTAAACTTGTTACAACATCACTGAAGAAATCTGATAAATTTTGGGTATCATTAACTACACGGGTTGTCACTTTGCCTGGAGGATTTTTTTCAAAATATGTATATTTGAGTTTTAATATATGGCTGAATAAGTCTTTCCTCAGGCGAAAAATAACTTTTTGGCCGACTACGTTGGCAAAGAAAACTTGACCGTAATTTAAAAGAAATTGTCCCACAAGCACTGATATAAAAATAAGGCTAAAAATCTGTATTTTTCGAATAGCTATGTCAAAGTATTGGGAATATTGCTCGCCTGAGACTTGTATTCTTTCGCCTGTTTGATTGTTAACCATATAATAGTTGTTGTCTCTTTTTTCTAGATTATAAGCTCCATTCTCCTGTTCAACAAATTGTGTTTCGCTTTCAGGGACTAGATCAAACGAATAATTCACATTAATTACATTATCAATCCCATATCGTATGAAAACTGGCAACGCTAACTCTATTATCGTTGCTATAGCCAAAGTTAAAAAGGTCAAAAAAAGTAGTAACTTGTATTTTTTTATATACACCCACAGTCTCAGGAAAGTTTTGAGATCGCCTTCGCTTTTTTCTTTTTCTTCTAAAAATATTTCCTCATGAACAGAAGCCATTACTCTACTCCTCCAAATTTTTTTCTATTAATTGTTTCATGTACATAGAATAGTAAATACCTTCTTGTGAGATTAACTGATTGTGATTACCGCTTTCAACGATTTGTCCATTGTCGAACACATAAATTTGGTCCGCATTTTTAACCGCCTTGAGCCTGTGGGATATAACAAGAATTGTTTTGCCTTCCGCTTGTTGTCTAAGTGTTTTGATTATTTCTTCTTCCGTCTCGGTATCTACAGCGGAAAGACAATCGTCTAGTATTATCCATTTTGATCTTTTGGCTAGAGCTCTTGCAATGGTAACCCTCTGCCTTTGGCCACCAGAAAGTGTGGCTCCTCTTTCTCCAACTATTGTGTCATATTTATTTTCGAAGCTCATTATGTCATCGTGTACATGAGAAAGTTTTGCAAATTCTTCCACTTTGTCTTCCATTTTTTCATTAGCAAAAGCTATATTTTCTCTTATCGTCATTGAAAATAAGAAACTATCTTGTGGTACATAAGAAACATAGTCTCTTATAAATTCACCATTCACATCGTTAATATCTTTTCCGTCTAAAAATATCTGTCCTCTTTCAACTGGGTATAGTTTTACAAGGAGCTTTGCTAATGTAGATTTTCCTGAACCTATTCTTCCAACAAAGGCTACCATTTCTCCAGGGTTTATATTCATGTTTATATCCTTCAAAACTTCTCTTTGTGAACCTGGATATTTGAAAGTTAGATGGTTGATTTGATAGTGTCCCTGAAATTCAAAATCTTCTCTTGGAGGTTCTTGAATGGAATTTTTTTGTTCTAAAACTTCATTAACCCTTTTTAAAGAAGCTCTTCCTCTTTGTATTAGGTTGATTAGGTTTCCAACCGCCATCATTGGCCATATCAACATTCCGATATATTGATTTGTCATTATGAAGTCTCCAAGGGTTATCTGATTGTTTATTACCATGGGTCCACCAAAATTGAAAACAAAAATAGTTGCTAATTGTCCTACTAACATGGCTAAGGGGAACATCAATCCCCAAACTTTTACCAAGCGAATGTAAGAATTATAGAACTCTTGAGACTTGTTGTCAAATATCTCTTGCATGGTATCATAGTTAGAATACAACTTTACAACATCCACACCAGAGACGTTTTCTTCGGTTATATTAGATAACTCAGAAGTTTTTTCTTGTAATTCTCTGAATCTTCTGTGAATGAATCTTCCAAAAAAGAGTGATATAATTGCTATTAAAGGAAGAGGCAGTACCGATATAAAGGTCAATCTCCAATTCACAAAAGTACCCATTGCAAAAACGGTCAAGGTCGTCAATACTATTGTGTCAACGAGCATTATAACCAGAATTCCTAGCATACGCATCAACGTAGAAACATCAGAAGTGAACCTAGTCATTAAATCTCCAGTTCTCCACTTGTCGAAAAAATCTTGGTCTAAACCGATGATATGGTCGAACATATTTTTCCATGTTTGATATTCAAAAAGCCTAGCGGCTCCAATAATTGAAATTCTCCAAAAAACTCTACCAATTCCTAATCCTAAAGCTAACATGATTATTCCGAAGATTAGCGTTTTAACTTGATTAAGGTTCGGAGATTGTGTGTTTAGTATATCGACTATGCTTCCAATTTCTCTTGGAATAAATAGTTGAATAATGTCAACGGTTACAAGAAAGAGAATCCCGATGAGATATCTCCACCAATATTTTTTTAGAAACTCTTTGATCAAAAGATTCACCGTCCCAAATTGATTAGTATTCCTAACAAAATTATATCACTTGGTTCGAGGAATATCAATTGTTTTTATCGAAAAAATATATTAGAACTTAAAAATAATAAGAGGCGCTAACTATATATTTTTAGAGGTGATTTGTATGTTTGAAAGTTACGATAACGTTTACAATTTTTGGTTCGAGAATGGCGCAAGCTCTGTTACATTTTTAGAGTATGATGATGGATTGACAGCCTTTGATAGCTCTCTTTATCCAAGAAAATTTGAAGATATGGTCAAAATAGTTGAAGAGCGTACTTCAAAAAAATTAAAAAAGGTTTTTTTCACTCATTTTCACCCTGACCACACTTTTGGAGCTGTTTTTAGCAAACGCAAATTTGATCTGTATATGAACAAAAAAACGTTGGATTTTCTTAATGCTTTGGATGTTACTTTTCTAAAAGAAAGTTCAAAGATAGCTGACTATAATTTTAACAATTTCAAAGAGGCTTTAAGGGAAAAAGATATCATCATTTTCGAAAATTCTATTTTTCTTCTCCTAAGAGACCAAATTTTGTCAGCAGAAAATATTGGTGGACATACTTTAGATTCAACAATCTATATCCTTAAACCGCAAGGATATTTAATAAGTGGTGATCTCGTATTTTCTAAGGTACATGCAGAAATACTCAATTCGAATGTTGATGAGTGGATATCTAGATTAAATAACTTATCTTCCTTAGATATAGAAACGGTTTTTCCAGGACATGGGAAGCCAGAAAGCAAAAAGGTCCTAAAAGAACAATTGACCTATTTAAAAAGGAAGAAAAACGGAGAGAATTTGGAAAAAAGGTACGCAGATTACTCCCTGCCAGATTTAGCTCATTTATAACAAAACTATGAAGAAAACAGAACTTTTTTCAATTCGATATCTGCTTCTTCATCAGGTAGAGGTGCGATTTCTTTAATTTCTATAATGACCTTTTTATTCTCTTGAGAATTCAAAATTTCTAACTTTTCCAAAACCTTTATATTTTCATAAGGTTTAAAATAGTAAATATTGAATTTAGTAAAATCTATATTAAGCAATCTTAAGAAGTTTCGGGTTTTCGGAATGTATTGCTGAATTTCATATTCACCAACTTCTGTGGCAACGACATCAAAATTTTCCGGATCAAAAAAAGGTAAAAAAGATGAAAGCAAATCAGGAATAGTGGCCGTAAGTATGGATATTTGACCGTATTCATCTACTTCCTCATGAACATTTGTGTAAAAAACTGACTCGAAAAAATCGTAACAATAATAAATATCTTTAAATAAAGATGGTTTTTTAAAAGTAAAAATTAAATATCTGTTATCAATATAGCTTACTTCAGCTGAAATTTCTTTATTCTCAGTTATTTGAAACTGAATATTAATATCAAATCTTAATTTTTTGTAACCCAAATAACTCTCTAAAAGGCTTTCTAAGCTTGGTTGAGCAAAAATGAATGTGGAAAAAGCAAGGAAGGATAAAAGGAAATATTTCTTAATTATCATTTCAGAGTTTTCATCCTTTCTCTCAATGAGACGATCTCTGTAACCCTAATTCCAAAATTCTCATCGATAACAACAACTTCACCTCTAGCAATTAATCTTCCATTGGCATATATATCCAAAGGCTCACCTGCCAATTTGTTTAACTGTATCATAGACCCTTCGTGTAATTCTAAAATCTCTCTAAGATTTAATTTGGTTGATCCTAACTCGACTTTTAGTTCTAATGGGACGTCAAGCAAAAGTTCCAACTTTGATAGATCTATATTTGGGGAAATAGGCTCCTCCTTTTTTTCAAATTCACCAAATTCTACAGGTTGAACTTTGACCTTTTTTTCTTTGATCACGTTGGAATTGCTTCTTTTCTGTGTATTTGAATTTTTTGAGCTTTCTTCGTCTTCTGTAGTTTTACCAAAAGTTTTTTCCACAAGTTCTCTAATCTTTTGAGCAAATTTCATGGGTATAAATTGCCAGAACGTTGTTTCGGCTATTCCGTTGATCTTCACGTTGAACTTTATAGAGATAACATAAGCTTCTTTGTCTGTTTCTATGGGAGGAAACTCGATATTGGCTTCTGAAAAATTCACAACTCGACTGCTAGGCGGGGAGATATCAATATTGGTTTTTAGAAAATCTGATAAGGCGGTTGAAGCTGTACCCATCATTTGATTCATTGCTTCAGAAACTGCGCTTAAACTAATATCATCTAATTCCCTCTCTTCGATATTCTCTAAGTCTTTTCCCAGCATTAAATCTGCTATTATATTAGTTAAATTCAAAGGTAATACCAAGGTGTTCAAACCATACAAACCTTTTTTGTACTCTACTGTAACAACAACATTTTCTCCTTCAAAATTGGTAATGATATTTTTAAATTTAATAATATCTGTTTGAGGATATTGGATTTCTATCTTTCTTCTTAGTAAAGTTGAAAGGGTTGTTGCTCCTGAACCCATAGTGATATTTGCAATTTCACCAATCATATCCAAAAGTGCGTCTAGTTTTTCATCTACAGTTGAGGGTTCTTCGCTTTCCTTTGGATCATCGGTGTTATTTAACCCTCCTAATAATGAATCCAATTCACTTTGATTTAGAATACGGTCTTCGTTTTCAGGCATTTTATTCATCTCCTGTTTTTTCTGTATCTTCATCTTTTTCAGAAGAATCAAGCTTTTTTGTCTTTTTTTTCATACTCTCTTCAACAAGAAGTCTTTCTAAAAGTTCTTTGTTTTTCTCAACGATCTTTACACTGTAAAAACCTTTACTCTTACCCACATTTACTTTGAATATTGGTCTTTCTTCAATTTCTAGATCTATTGGCTCATCGTAAAAAGAATCTAAGCGGATTACATCCCCGACTTCAAGATTCAAAAAATCATTTAAATATATCTCTGTTTTGCCAAGTATAGCAGACAAATTTAATTTTGAAAGCAACAGCGATTGTCTTAGATTTTCTTTAAATTCTTCAGTATGTCTGTAAGAGGTTGTCCACATTCTTGTTGTCAATTTATCGTTCAAAGGTTCCAACGAAGAAGATGGAAAACAAAGATTGACAAAACCTTGTACGTTTTTTATAGTAACAGAAAGTGTTATAAGAATTGTCATCTCATTTGGAGGGGCAACTTGAACAAATTGGGGATTGGTTTCTAAATTCTCCAAGTTGGCGTCAAATTCTTCAATATTCGACCATGATTTTGATAGCATTCTCAACATAACTGCAGATTCTTTTCTCAAAATGTTCATTTCTATCTCGGTGGGAGGTCTAATCTCTTCAAGAGTGTTTCCTGGCCCTCCTAAAAGTCTATCTATTATGACGTATCCTAAATCTAAGCCCATTTGTAGAATAGCGCTTCCTGAAAAAGCTTCGGACGAAAAGATAACGATAAATGTTGGGGAGTTCAATGATTTTTGGAATTCTGAAAAGGTGATTTGATCGATACTAGCATATTTAACATCGACGAATGTTCTGCTTCTGCCTGAAAGATAAGTAGATAGCTCTCTTGCAAAGCTTTCATGGATTAACTGGAGAGTTCTTAGTTGCTCCCGTGAAAACTTCATGGGTCTTCTAAAATCGTAATCTTTTATTCTTCTTTCTTCTTCCTGATACTCTTCAAGAACTTCTTCGGGGCTCTCTCCAGAACTCATTGATTTTAAAATACTATCTATTTCTTCCTGCGTAAGGGTCTCATCTTCAGGCATAAAAACACCTCTTTTTCATTATTGACTCGTTGTTATAGTCATTATAATCATTGTCACTTTTACAACACCCAAGCTTTCCCTTTCACCAGTAAATCCCAGCATTTCATTTAAAGAATCTTTTATTTGTTTCTTAGTTAATTCTATGCCTTGTGGAGTTGAAAGCTCACCTCTTGTTTTATTCATAAATATCATTCTTATAGCCTCTAAAACTTCCAATTTGTTGGAAGTTATTAAATCTCTTGCCTGGCTGCTTCCAACATCTAGCTGTAAAGAATCTATTACAGCAATGTCGTATCCTCCTTTTAACATCATAGTATATCTGGAACCTTCCATGATCAATAATACTTTAGCAGGTGCAGTAGCGGATACTTGCGAAGATTGATCAGAACTTGAAGAAACATTGGATGTCAAGATTCTCACTATAAAAAAAGACGTAATTCCTGATATTATTAAAGCAACAACTATGACTATTATTAAAGTCATTAAAAAAGATGGCTTTGACTTTCTGGTTTTTCCCTCTTCTGAAGTTATATTTTCATTTTCCAAAATCTTTCGCCTCCACGGTCTTGCACTTATCTTACTCTTTGCCTTAGTATAAGAATATCTATCCTTCTGTATTTTTGCCTTAATTCATTCAATCTTGTATTATATTCATTTTCTAGTTCCCTTTCAATTTGCTGTAACTGTGCGGAGTTTAATTCTCCTTCAGTAAAATGATCAAAGGCGATGGATTTTCGAGAATCAATCTCCGACCTTAATAGGGAAATTTCCTTAGCAATTTCGCTATCTCCTTCACCAATGGGAAAGAATCTGTCTGAATTGTAAAAATAATCTATATCAAATTGCCCAGAATTGATCTCAGCCATCTTTTCCACTAACCTTCTATTTTTTAATTCTATGGTAAAAAAATTAACAACACTTGCCGCTCTAGCTGCACTCAAATGCCAATTAGAAGGGTATACACTTGAGGGTAAAACTGGTTGATCATCCGTAAAACCATAAACTTCAATAGCGTTAGATGTGTGCTCTAATATTATTGTACCTATCCTATAAAGCAGGTCTTTAGCTTCGGCGGTTAATTCAGCGCTCCCTGGTCTGAAAAAGGCAATATCCCTCATAGATATTATCGTCCCTTTATCAGTTTCCTCAATAGTGATTTTCCCTTTATACTTTTCGTCTTCAATAATTTTTAATAATTCTTGCCTAATTCCAGGATTAGAAGTGATCAAGGGTTCGTCGGAAATGCTTCTGCCTCCAACTAGTACCCCAATTGGTTGTCCTTCGAACACATTTTGTAAACTAACAACCGCCTGTTGAAATTTTCCCGGTGATATAGTAGCCATAGAAAACAATGCAATAAACATAGTCAGCAACAAGGTAGTCATATCGCTGAAAGTCTGCATCCATTTAGCATCACCAGTTTTTTCTCTTTTCTTTCTAGGCATAAAAATATCACCTCACGATTACAAAACAGCTTCACCTTTTTCTGCCTCATAGGCACGTCTTTCTTCTTCACTGAGAAACGCCTTTAGCTTTTCTTCCATCAAATGTGGATTTTCACCTTGTACTATCGATAATATACCTTCCAACATCATTCGCATCTGGTTAATATTTTTATCCACCCTTTTTTTTAGTTTTTCAGCAGGGGGAAGAGCAAATATGTATGCAATAAGAGCACCGTATAAGGTTGTAATCAGAGCAAGGGACATCCTCGGCCCAATAGTTGTTGGATCGCTAAGAGTATCCAACAACAAAACTAGTCCTATCAAAGTTCCTACCATCCCCCAGGCTGGAGCCATGGCTCCCCAAGTATCTAAAACTGAGATCTTATCTTCCTCTGTTTCTTGGTACATGTCCATCTTCACTTCCAATATCTTTTTAATCTCTTCAGGATCCGTTCCATCGACGGCAGCTCTCAATCCATCTCGTAAAAAATCACTTTTAACACTTGGTATATCTTCTTCTAAAGATATCATTCCATCTCGTCTTGCTTTTTCAGAGAACGAGTACAAGGTCCTCAAAGTTTCAAGGTTGTCTATCTTAGGATTTTTGAATGCTTCAAGGATCATGTTAAACATTTTGAAAGAGTTTGAACTTGGATGGGCGATGAAAGTTGCGCCAACAGATCCTACCACGGTTATAAAAAAAGAAGGTATATCTATTAAAGTTGTAAATTCACTTCCTGCACCCACAACTATTGCAGCTATCGCTAAGGCTAAACCAATTATTGTTGATATATCCACAACTATCCCACCTCTTGTTTTGCGCTAATTCAATCATAAAAAGTTTGCTCAAAAATTATAATACTTACCTTATTTGCCAAAAATCTCTTTATTCAATTCTACCACTTTTTTCTTAACTTCTTCAATACTTTCTTTAACGACGTAAACATGCCCGTTCATCATCGTTATGGTCGTATCAGGGTGGCACTCTATCTTTTCAATTTGATAAGGGTTAATATAAAATTCTTCATTGTTTAATTTTGTGAGTTTAATCATCTTAACCTCCGTGGGCGTTAAGGGGGTTCCACCCTTAAAATTCCCAAAATCATACGTCATTTGCTTCGCAAATGAGAATTTGGAAATCGTCTCAAAAGCATTACGAATAAAGTTTTTTTTGCAGAAAACAGCAAAAGCTTCGCAAATGAGAATTTGGAAATCGTCTCAAAAGCATTACGAATAAAGTTTTTTTGCACAATTCGGCAAAAATAATTATCTCTTAATGTTTACAAGCTCGTTAAGGATTGCATCTGCGGTAGTTATACTTCTTGAATTTGCTTGGAATCCTCTTTGAGCTATGATCATGTTGGTGAATTCTTCTGCTAAATCCACATTTGACATTTCTAAAGCCCCTGGATTAATACTTCCCCTTCCTCCAACCCCAGAGACACCTATTTGTGGAAGTCCACTGTTTGAACTCATAGCGTACATAGAGTTACCTGTAGCTGATAAACCTTCGGGGTTGTTAAAAGTGGCTAGAGCTACTTGCCCCAATGGAGCTGTTAAACCGTTTGTGAAAGATCCTATAATCTGTCCATTGGTGTTTATAGCGAAAGACTCCAAAGTTCCTTGAGCGTTTCCATCTTGTTCAGTAACCGCTATAGAATTTTCTGCAAAAAACTGAGAAAGTTCTTGAAAATTAATCGAAACGTTAACAGGACCTGCACCAGCTGCTGATTGAGGGTCCACGCTTGGATTTAAAGCAGCGCCCAACTCAGCTGGGTCGAACCAGAAACCCGCTGCTCCATCGTCACCGTCCCCGATAGTTTGATCTATGGTGCCGTCAGGGTTAATTTTCCATTGAGTTGCAGCTATGTTACCATTTGAGTCAAAAGCTATTACTCCTTCGGCGGAATCATCGAGTAATTGACCATCAGCGGTACTTTTATACAATGGAGTTCCGTCTTCTAACTCTGCCTTCCAATACCAAGTGTTAGCATCTATTTTTGTGAATTTTAAATAAGTATTGTAAGGGTTACCTAGAGAATCGTATACTACTGTTGATGTTGTTACAGATGGGCTGATATAGTTAGCTTCTGAAAAGTTGGTAGGATTGTTGAGATCGGTGAATCTTATAGCTCCACCTGAAGGTGGTTGAATCATCTCTCTAACGGATTTTAAGCCGGTAAACCCCTGCCCATCAATAGTATCAGCATCAGAGGCACCGGTTAAACGCAAACCCGTGAGGGTATAATCTCCAGATGTAATTCCCGTTGTTAGTAAATCGTTGAATTCACCAACTGTACTTGCAGGTCCAGTAAAATTTACTGGTGTACCATCGATATTCAAAGTTATTGTTGGATTTCCGGAAGCATCAAAACTAATATCAATATCTTCCGGATCATAATAAACTGCTTCTCCCGCTGAGTCTGTAACCCTAATGCTTCCTGTGAGGGTAGCAGTACCTGCCCCTGCATTGATATCTACAGGAACAGAATCACCATATTGATCCACTATTTCACCGTTTATGTCGTATATAGAAATCTTACTTTCTGCTAAAGGATCACCGTCTTCATCGTAATTAACCCAACTAATTACATTTCCCGTATCGTCAAGCTCTACTTTTCCACTAATTTGGTTAGTTGAAGTTAAATTACCTGAACCATCGTCAACTGCAAATTTGTACTCAGAACCAACTACACTTGCCGTCCAATTATAAACATTTTTATCCTTGTTTTCTTCGCTCATATCCCTTTTGAAAGAGAATTTTACGGGTATATTTTCACCTGTTGTACTCTTGACCACAATTGTTGTGTCTTGAATACCCGCACCTGCGTTTAAATTATGTGCAAGTCTTACAAAGGAGGTTTGTTTTGCCGCCATTACTTGTCCGCTTGATATTTGGATATCTCCTATAGGATCGTTGGTGTCAATGGTCCTATTTCCTTCTTGATCAATTTTTGCTGTCCAACCTTGCAATTTCATACCAGATGCAGGATCTACAAAGAATCCGTTGTAATCTCTAGTGAAATTGCCAGCCCGTGTATAGTATTGACCTATTCCATCTGAGAGAATAAAAAACCCTTCTCCTTGAATCATAAGATCTGTAGCTTTACCTGTAGACATAGGAGAACCTTGTGTCATTAATTTGTCTATAGAAGCTAATTGAGATCCTAATCCAATTTGCATAGGATTTGTTCCACCTAGTTGGTTTTGTGGTGCATTTCCTGCACTTAATGTTTGAAAAAGAGTTGTTTGAAATGTTGCCCTTGAACCTTTGTAACCTACGGTATTAACGTTAGCGATATTGTTTGCAACTATGTCGAGTTGATCCTGAAAGTTCCTTAAACCTGTGATTCCAGAGTACATTGATCTGAGCATGTTATACTCCTCCTATCTAGATCGTATTGATAATCAGAATTTAGGCGCTAATTTCATTCACTACTGAATAAGGATACATTTCACCATTGATAAGTAGGTAAAGTTCGTTGTCTAAGAACTTCACTGCTTCGACAGTTCCACTTTTTACACCGGTATTTGCTACCATTTGGCCATTTTCTACGGTGTAAATTCCATAGAGATACTCTCCATCAGGCATCATAGTTCCATCGTTGTTTCTTCCGCTCCAAACATATGAGTGTAACCCTGCTTCCTGCACACCCAAATCTTCTGTATAAACTACTTGTCCCTTTGAATCATAAATCTCTAAATATACTTGGGAGCCGTTGTCTAATCCATAGTTTAGTCCTTCTGCTACCCCACTTTGCAAGTCAATGGTGTTGTCATTCACCACAACGGTTTTTCCTATCAAGCTTGCAGCTTGCAATTTATTGAGCGACATTTGGGAGTTAACCATTTCTTGAATTGCTTGGCTCATATTGGTTATTTGTTCAGTGGAAGATAGTTGAGAAAGCTGAGCTACAAGATCTTTGTTTTCCATCGGTTGAGTCGGATCTTGGTTTTGTAATTCTGTAACCAACAGTTCTAAAAAAGCTTCTTTGTCTAATTCTTTTTTTATTTCTCTGTCTTTTTTTGCATCATACGTACTTTGATATATAGAATCCATCGATACTGAGTTAAGCATTCAAATCACTCCTTAAATAATCATCAAAGGTGTAGTAAGTTCCTTCTTCTGGCTGATCGTCATTCTGATCTTCTTCACTGTATTTTTTCTGCTCTTGCTCTTGTTGATGTTGTTGATTTTGATCGGCTAAATAATGTTCTTCTTGTGTGACATTCACTTTTATACTGATGGGTTGGTATCCTTCATCCCTTAAATTTCCAACTAAAGACTGTAATGTTTTTGATATAATATTTTTTGCATTTTCGGTTTCTGTTGATATGTTAACAGTTACGGCTTGCCCGTTTTTTAATATCTGAATATCGACTTTTCCTAAGTCAGGAGGAGATATTTTTACTGAGAAACTTTCGTTTAGAAAGGTTTGAGTGTTTTTAGAAATAACTACTTCCTTTATTTGAGCGTTTAAATCTTTTAGATTGGTTGTAGGGATACCGTCTTGTATAATATTTTTGTTGATTTGTAGGGATTTTAAACCTATTTCATTAGTGCTTGGATCGGTTTTTAATTGTTCGATATTTAAATTTTTGCTAATGTCTCCTAAATTACTGGTTGGTGCCAGTTTAACAGTATTATTTTTTTGTAATTCAGAGTTTTTATCTTTGTTTATGTTGTTTTTTCTGGTTTCATAAGGGTCAAAATACACATTCTTACCAAAGTTGTTTTTTGTATTTAAAAGATCCGCTTTTGGATCAAATTGCATTGCTTTTATAGAATCATTATTCTCATTTTTATTATTCTTTGTTTTATCGATGTTTCCCTTAATCAAGGAATTGGTTATGAGATTTGTTTCTTCAATTATGCTTGATAAAGAGTTTCCCATCTTTGAATTATTGGTGTTAATTATATCCATAGCAGTTTTAATTATATTTAATTCGTCAGGTGTAAATTCTGTTTTAAAAGATGAGAGTATTTTTTGAGCTTGCTCTAATGTATTGATTTCATCTTTGCTTTCTATACTTTTTGAGCCTTTTTCTATTAATTGTAATAATTTTTGAATATCAGCTTGAACAATCTGATTCGTTCCTTGTGAATCTTTTGAATGCAGATTGTTTTTGGGCAAAATGGCGGAATTTTCTACTGTAGATTCAGAATGCTTAATTAAACTTTCTAAAGGTATATTATTACTGCTTTCTTTATTTTCTTTAATAATAAGGTCAACAGCTTTTTCTAATATTTCTATTTTATCCTTGGTAAACTCTGTGTTAGAAGAAGACCATATTTTTTGTGCTTGAATTAATACTTCTTTCTCTTCTTCTGTGAGCTCTGGTTTTGAAGAAATTAGTATTTTTTGAGCTTGCTTCAATGTGGGAATTTCGTCTTTATTTTCTATACTCTTTAAGCTTTCTTCCATTATTGTAGTTAACAGTTTTTGAAGATCAGAGTCGACAATCTGACTGGTTTTTTGTGAAACTTTTGAATGCAGTTCGTTTTGTGAAAGAGTGGAATGACTTTCTTCTATTGTTTTAGAAGGTTTAATTAAACCTTTTAAAGGTATTTCACTATTACTACCCTTTCTTTCTTTTATAATAACGCTAAAAGCTTTTTGTAATACTTTTTTATCTTCTTCTGTGAATTGGGTTTTGGAAGAAGACAAAATTTTTTGAGCTTGAATTAATAATTCCTTTTCATCGATGCCTTTGGCGTTTTTGGTAGAAACTTCTATGAGTAGGAGTAATTGATCGACGTTCAATTTGATATTTTTGTCTTTTTTAGTGTTTGAGATTATTAAATCTTTCGAATCATTTGTATTCTGTATGACCAATAACTCATTGTTTGATTTTTCGTTAGTTTTAATTAAAAGATCTATAGAAGGATTGTCTCGATTATTAGTTATTACTTTTTTTTCAGTCGTAGGAGCATTGTTAGAACGAAATCCTTCGTTATTTATTCCATTGACAATGTCTTGAAATTTTTGATCGAAGGATTCTAATTTAGCATTAGATGCATTCGCAGTAAAGTGATTAATGTTTTTTGATTTGGGTAAATTAGTTGTAAGATCAGTTAAGGCAATGTTCAAAATTATTCGCTCCTTTTTTCTCCCATTTTGGCTATCACTTCAGCAGCTTTTTGTGGGTTAACAAGCGCAAGAGCTTGCAGTATTTCAGCGGCTGATTTTGATTCAAGCGTTGCGAGTGCATCTACTAATAATTCCACGCTTACTTCTTCTCTACTTAAAGCGTTGGCAATTTGTTGAGGGGTTGATCTAGCTAGCCAATTGGCTAGGGTATTTATTCTGGCATTGTAATCGTTGTATTGGTCAATTTTTTGTTGATATTCTTGATTTAACTTTTCTAATTCTTCTCTTTGAGCCATTAAATTTGCACTTTCTTGTGAAATTTGGTCTAAAAGTTTTTGTAATTCATTTTGTTCGGCAATTAATTTTTCTCTTTCGTCTTGTATAGCTTTGAGTTTGCTATCTAACAGTTCCTTTTGCAAATAGAAAGGATCTGAAATCTCCAGATATTCATAATTAGATAAATTTCTTAATCCTGGTATAAAATCGATTAAATATGCCATATAACTTCTCCAACTGTTTTGAAGATTCAAATTGAGATACGAAAGCCTATTATATTCGAAGTAGATGTAACCAACTCCAAGTAGAAAAATAGCCACAATCAAGGAAATTAGAATAATTCTTAAGAATTTTTTCCCCGATCTTTTTTTTGGTTTCGGATTTTCTTCTTGTTTTTTTTGCATTGGAAATTTCCTCCTTACACTAATATTTTTCTTTATAATAGTCAATTTTCCTAAACACAAACATCATTTGCTTCGCAAATGAGAATTTGGAAGTATTTCAAAGCATTATGAAAAAACTTTTGCACAGTACAGCAAAATTAAGAAAGGCGGTTTACACCGCCTTTTTGAAAATTTCTATAATTTAAATATTTTCTTTGTTTTGTGTTATTTCATTGGGGACTTCTTTTATGTGAAGGTCTAATTGGTTAAAAGGTATTTCAACTTTATTTTCTTCGAATTTTTGTTTAATTGATTTTGCTACATCCATCGACGAATTTATAAAATTTTCTTGTTTTGCCCAGAACCTTACAATGAAGTTTATTGAAGAATCGGCGTAACCATCAAAAACGATTAGCGGTTGATGGTCATCATCTATGTGCACTAATTCGGCTGATCGTACTGCTTCATCTATTACGTTTATTACCTTGTTTAGATCGGATGAGTAAGATACTCCAACTTTTACCTCGTTTCTTCTTATGTTTGTAGGCCAATAATGAATGATCTTGCTTGACCAAACTTCTCTACTGGGAAGGTTGACTCTTCTTCCATCCCATGTTCTTATGACCACATGATTAACGTTTATCTCTTCTACTGATCCAGATATTCCATTTATTTCGACAGCTTCACCATCTACTACAAGATGGTTCAACATTATTAAAAATCCACAGATTAAATTACCAAGAGGTTCTTGTACTGCAAAAGCGACTATTATACCACCTATTCCTAATCCAGCAAGAAATGCGCTCAGGTTGGTAAAAATTACAGAAATAATGATAAAACCACCTAAGGTATACATAGCTATGTTCAATATCGTCATTAAAGATTTCTTGTATTGAAGCGTTACTCTTCCGCTTTTTTCTGCTGTGTTTATTATGATTCTATAGATAAATTTTGCTAAATACCTCGCGATAAAGAGAATTGCAACACTGATACCAATTCTTATTAGATAATTGATAGTTGTTTGGAGCCATTCAGGCATTTTGAACCCCCCTTATTAAATAAATAACCTGTTGTATTCATAGTTAATGATACTCATTGCATATATAGCAGAAGTTTCAAAACGAAAGATACTTTTACCCAAATTAACAGTTTTGAATTCGTTTGTAGAAAAAAAGTCTTTTTCTCTTTTTGAAAATCCATATTCTGGGCCAACAACTAAGTTTATTTTCTGTGCACCCTTTAACTCTTTTAAGACTTTTCCTAAATTGTCATTTGTTCCATCTAAGTCTAGTACTATCGCGTCTTTCTTGGGAATTTCCTCAAATTGTACAAAATTAATTTGAGGGATATGGGCAAAAACAGTTTGTTTGGATGTTTCTATTATAGTTCTTTGGAATTTATTCAAATTTGTATAATTTATATCCGATTTTTCCCCGCGGTAAAGGTAAAAACTATTTGCCCTTAATTCAATCATTTTTTCTATTAGTAAGTGCATTCTATCCCATTTACTCATACCCAAATATACTGATACATATGGTTTGTAATCTTCTTGTTGTTCTTCTTTGTCTATGATTGTAAGGATCGTTTCTTTTTTACCTATTTTTACTATTGTTGCCGTGAATAATAACCCATCACCCGTTATTACTTTTATTGTTTCTCCCTCGACTTTTTTTGTTATTTTTAAGTGTGCAGTTTCTTCTTCGTTTAGAATAATTTCTTCATTTACTTTTTTCCCGTAAAACGTATTTGGCATCTATAATCAACCTATGAACTCTTTCCCCATGTAAGGAATGAGTTTTTCAGGAATTTCTATCTTGCCATTAGCTGTTTGATAATTTTCCATTATAGCTACTAAAGTTCTTCCAACTGCTAATCCTGAACCATTTAGTGTGTGAACAAAATTTAACTTATTTTCTCTGTCCCTATACCTTATGTTTCCTCTTCTACCCTGAAAATCTTTTGTATTTGAACATGAGGATATTTCTTTATAATCATTGTAGCTAGGTAACCATACTTCCAAATCATAAGTCTTGGCTGCTGCAAAACCCAAATCTCCAGTACAGAGAGCAACAACTCTATATGGTAAATTCAAAAGTTGCAACACCTTTTCTGCGTGGCTTGTTAATTCTTCCAAGGCTTGAGAGGATTCTTCAGGAGTTGTATACCAAAATAATTCTACTTTATCGAATTGGTGTTGTCTGATCATTCCTCTTACATCTTTTCCATAACTACCTGCTTCTCTTCTGTAACAAGGTGTATAAGCAACGTATTTTAAGGGGAGTGAATTAAATTCTAAGGTTTCGTTTCTATGTAAACCAGCCAGAGAAACTTCGGCGGTAGAAATAAGGTACATTTGATCCAAAGAAGTTTTATATAAATCGTCTTCGAATTTCGGCAGTTGACCAGAAGAGGTTATAGTTTCTTTTGTAACTAGATGTGGAGGCAGTATAAAGGTGTAACCGTGATCTTTTGTATGCAAGTCGATCATAAAGTTGATTAAAGCCAACTCTAAACGGGCTATGTCACCTTTTAAGATGGTGAATCGAGATCCGCTTAGTTTAGCTGCTCTGTCAAAATCTAAGAGGTTTAATTCTGTGCCTAAATCCCAATGAGCTTTTGGTTCAAAATCAAATTCTCGTGGTTTTCCCCATCTTCTTACTTCGAGATTTTCGTTCTCATCCTTTCCAACGGGTACATCGCTGTCAGGAATGTTAGGCACCCATAATAATTTATAATTTAAATTGTCTTCAATATTTTTCAAATCTGATTCCAGATTTTTTATTTGTTCAGAGATTTCCTTTCCCTGGATAATTATTTCTTCAGCCTCATCATTTTTCTTTTGGGCTTTTAATTTAGCAACTAATTTTGAATTTTGATTTCTTTGGGCTCTAAGAGTTTCGATTTGTTGCAACAATTTTCTTCTCTCTTCATCGAAAGAGATAATTTCATCTATTATGGAAGTTTCATTGTTTCTTTTCATTAAGGCTTCTTTTATTTCTTGTGGATTCTCTCGGATATATTTTAAATCTAGCATTTTACCCTCCCAAAATGGATGTTTTAAAACTTTATTTAGCGTCCCTTCGCCTCACCTTGAATTGGATTATTTACTTAAACTATCTAATAAAGCTGAATTTTTGACTTGTATTTTACCGTTTTCTAATTCTTTTAAGGCGATGCTTACGTAGTCTTTTTTCTCAGTAATTCCTTTCAATTCATCTAAGTTTTTCAGAGTTTCAGCCCTTTTAGCTGCAATAATAGGAATTACATATTTATACTTCGCTTTATTTAATATTCTATCGTAATTTATTCCCAAATTCATTTGATTTCACCTCTTAATTTAAAATTCATAGTTGTTTTTTAAAAAAAAACGGAGTTTTGTCATCGAACCTTTCTCTCTTAAGTTGTTCTGCCACGAGAACTGATATGAGTTGATTTGTTGATTCTTCAATTTCCTGGTTGACAATAACGTAATCGAAATCTTTCATATGAGAAATCTCCCACTGTGCATCTTTTAGCCTTATTTCCAAAGAATCTTTTGATTCGGTACCCCTTTTTTTTAGTCTTTTTTCTAGATCCTCATTTGAGGGAGGTAAAATAAAAATGTATATGGCGTTCTTATAAATTTTTTTAATATTTAAAGCTCCTTGAACATCGACATCTAAAACAAGGCCTCGACTTTCTTTTAACTTTTCCTCAATAAATTTTTTGGAAGTTGCATAATAATTTCCATGAACCTCAGCCCACTCGAGAAATTCTCCATCTTCTTTCATTTTAAAAAAGGTGCTTTTATCAACAAAAAAATAATCTTTTCCGTCAATCTCTCCTGGTCTTTTTTCTCTTGTGGTATAGGAAACAGAAAATGAAAAGCCAATAATTTTGTCTAAAACATTTTTTATCAATGTAGATTTTCCTGCACCTGATGGTCCACTAACGATGTAAAGTAAACCCTCCATTTTTATAGTACTTCCTTGCGTATTTTATCCAAAACTTTTTCTATGTCATAATAGTTCTGCAAAAATCTATTGGTAATTGTTTCTGGTTGGATTGCGCTGGCTATAACATGGCCAGAGTCGGTTATTATAAAAGCTCTAGTTTTTCTTCCGTGGTTTACTTCTAATAACTTTCCTTGCTGTTCGGCGATTTCTTTTAATCTTTTTAAAGGTTGAGAAGTAGGAGAAACAATGGCTATAACCCTATCACCAACAACGATATTTCCAAAACCTATGTTAATTAATCCATACATGAAGAACACCTCCACCAACAAAAAGATTTAGCTAAGATTCATCCTTGCCTTAAACACCTTTAAAATGCAAATTATGCGTACTTCAATGCGATATTTTTGATCACTTACCATAATTCAATGAAGATTTTGAACTTGCTCTCGAATTTTATTAACCAGGGTTCTCCCTTCCAAGGAAAGGTTAGTTATATCTAAAATTTTTGACTTGGAGGCGATCGTGTTTAATTCCCTATGCATTTCTTGACAGATAAAATCTAGTTCTTGCCCTATACTGTCGTTATTATTTTCATTTTCTAGAAAATTTTTAAACCTTCTAGTGTGACTTTTTAATCTATCCATTTCTTCGCTAATGTCGGCTCTTTCTGCTAATAAGACTATTTCCATTTCTAACCTATTTTCATCGATGCTATCTATATTACTAATCAAAGAATTAACGTTGTGTTTTAACTGTTCTCTATATTTTTCTTTCATTTGCTGAGCATTTTCCTCTATTTTAATAATGATATCTTCAAGTTCAGTCAAATAGCCATCAAGAAAGTCTTTTAGATCTTTCCCTTCTTCCTTTTGATATTTCAATACGGTTTCGATAACCTCTTTTAAAACTTCTTTCGCACCTTCCCAAATATCATCGATAGTTTTTTCATCAATGGAAATTTTAACAATATCTTTAAATTTTAACAGATCTTCTAAATTAACATCATCTGCTAAATGCAGTTCGTTGATCAAACTGTTGAGGGCGTTGTAATAGGCTTTAGCTAGCCCTAAGTCAACATCAATTATGTCGTCTGTTTTCAATAATTTTATGTCTATTGAAATTCTCAAATTTCCCCTTTTGAAGTATTTTTTAACAAGATTTTGAATATGTAATTCTAATGGAGAAAATAAAGGTGAGATTGAGGTGTTGATATTTAGATTTTTGGAATTCAAAGATTTTATTTCTACATTATAGCTATAATCGCCAATATTTTTTGTTAATCTCCCATAACCGGTCATACTTCGCATAATTTCGCCCCCTTTATGTTTATTATACATTAAAAAGTCAATAATTCAAAAATTTTAAGACATTTTTTAACTTAATCACGAATAATTCGGCCTCATCGTCGTTATTCAGGTGAGATAAGATAATTCGGACCATCTTACAGCTGACTCAAAAAAGTCAACGTAAAAGTGCTTCCTTTACCTAATTCAGAATAAGCTTTTAATTCAATATCTAATGCATCAGCTAGTTTTTTTGCTATTGATAATCCTAATCCATGGCCTTTATCACTTCGAGAAGGGTCCGCTTTGTAAAACCTTTCGAAGATGTTTTTTAATTTTGTCGTTTCAATACCAATACCATGGTCTTGTATGCTTATACTCTTATGATCTGGGTCTAATTTTATTGTTATTTCTTTCTGATTTGGTGAGTATTTTATTGCGTTTTCAATGAAAATTTTGAAGATTAAAGAAAGGTACTCATTAGAGCTATTTACTGTGAAACTTTCTCCCTGTATATCTATTTTGAATTCACTTAGCTCTAATTTAAAAAGGTTCAAAGTTTCTTCTACTACATTTTTAACATCTATAATTTCCTTTTTAATTTGGTAATCGTTCTTAGTGAGAAGCAGAAGTTTATCAACTAGATCCCTTAAATATTCACTTGATGACTCTATACTGTTCAACGATTCTTCCATAATTTTGGGATCGGTTTTCCCCCATCTTTTAAGCATTTTAATGTAACCATTTATAGAAGTTAAAGGTGTTCTTAGCTCATGTGAAACATCAGATACAAATTGATTTTGTATTTCAAAAGCATTTTCGATTCTATCTAACATTGAGTTCAATTTTTGTGCAAAGATATCGAATTCCTGGGACTTCTGCTCGGATATCCTCTTATCTATGGTATCGGCATCTATTTCAGATATTTGTTCTGCCATTTTGACTACAGGTTTGAGTGTACTTCTTGCTAAAAAATAAGATACTACGAGCGATATAAAAAAACCAGCTGTGATTATTACAAAAACTGCTTTTTCAAAGTTTTTCAAAAGCGCTGTTAGTTCGAGAGATGGTCCACCTACTATTAAAAGAGATGAGCCAAATATGGGGACCCCTGCAAAAATATAGTACATTCCATCAGATTCATAAAGATACGGTAATCTAGGAATTTTGAAATTTTCCTTTATCAAACCGTATGGGTCTGAAATCAATTGCCCATCAAGAATTACTATCCTATTTGATAATAAACTTCTTCTCAATACACTTGAATCTTGCATAATTTGGTAAAGCAATTCTATGGGATCCTGAGGATTCTTGGCATTTTCTCTGTTCAATCCACTTACATTCAGTTGTGTTATGTACATTTCATTGTAACTTTGAAGTGTGAATTGTACGAAAACGATCCTCACTATTCCAACAATTGCCAATACGATACTCATAGTAACGGCTGTAAAAACTATTGTTTGTCTAAAAATTGCACTATGTTTTACTTTCTTTCTCCCTAATAACGTATCCAACACCTCTCACAGTTTCTATATTTTGTGTGGAATCTTTCAATTTTTTCCTTAAATAGTTGATGTATACTTCAACTAAGTTATTGTTTTCTTCATCGTAGTATCCCCAAATCTCTTCTAAAATTTTTTCTTTCGACACAACAATATTTTTATTCAGAGCAAGTAGTTTGAGTATATTGAATTCTGTAAGACTTAAATGAACATTATTTTTATTTACTAGAACTTCCATGTTTTGAGGGTAAATCTCTATGTCTCCAACTTTTATCAATTCTTTAGTTTTGCCCATTCTTTTTAATAAAGCCTCTATTCTTGCCAATATTTCTTCTATTTCAAAAGGTTTAACCACATAATCATCAGCATTTTTTAAACCTTTAACCTTGCTTTCTAATTCTCCTCTGGCTGTGATCATTATTATTCCAATATCACTGTCATAATCTCTAATCGCCTCGGCAACCTCAAATCCATCTCTTATAGGCAACATTATATCCAATAATATAATATCAGGCTTAAAATTTTCATAAAGTTTTAATGCCTCATCTCCATCTTTTGCTATTTTTACGATATAACCTGCGTGGGTTAGTTCCAATTCTAAAAGCCTTGAGATGGATTTATCATCTTCTACTACTAGAATTCTAAACATTTGTAATCCTCCCCAACTTTGAAATTAATGTCTTAAAAACTTGAATTAGCGCCCCTTCGCCGACCGTTAAGGGGGTTCCCCTTAAAAACCCCAAATCAAGGTCAAAATCATTTAAAAACATTGTTTGCACACTGCGGCAAACACTCCCCGCCCTCTAAGGAAGAGCAGATAAGGGTTTTACCCCGCTCCCCACTCTACTCAAAATTTAAGTGATAAATTGATGGTGTGTAAATGTTGATGGTATAAGTACGAAAGCAAAACACTGCTTTCTTGAAAAGTGAAAGTGTACTGAGATCCGAAATTAAGGTATATAGATGCTTGATCTTCTTTACTTATTGAGAGACCAAATCCTGGATATAAAGAGAATTCAGAGGTTTGTTTTTCTCCAATGCTATAAATTTTTGCAGCCACTAAATCGTAGGTTATTTTATTTATATCTACTAAAATACTATTTAGATCTTCTATCTGACTGTTCACCTGAAGTATACCGTATAAAGCAAAATTATTGAAATCTTCGTAATCGTCGAGTAGAAAAGATACATTTATGAGATTTTCTTGATTTTTCAGTATAGCTCCAATGCTTACATTATCATTCAAGGTTGTTTTATAGGTAAATTTAAAGTTGTTATTGAAGTTGGAAGAGATTTTAAAGTAAGACTTGTTGAACTGCAAAGAAATACTGGATATAATCTCGTTAGAATCAAATTGATAACTTACTCCTATCGTAGTTTCTAGATTTGAGACATTGTTTGCTTTTTCATATACTGTTAGGTTTTCTAGATTAAACTTAGAAGTAACTAAAACAATATACTCCCCATCTTTTTCTACCAAATAATAATTATTAATATTTTCTTTAAATTTAACATCTGCTTCATTTACATCAGAGTTCTCATAAAACTCGACTTTTTCTAGATCCGTAAGAATTGAAAAGTTTGATTCTAAAAATCCGATGGCATCCTTGCTTTCAAGTGGAAAGTCGCCATAGCTTTTTTCTAAACCGATTAAATAATCATAGAGTTTTTTTGAGATTTTATGTGAAGATGAATAGGTGATTATTTTGTTATCTCCTGCGTTAGTATCCAGGAAATTGAAAAAATTTGAAATTTGAGATGACAATTCGTCCTTACCAAACACTATTATACTATTAAAGTTAGAGTCTGGGACCTTTCTAACTCTTTGGTTTAAAAGCATCAAAATATTTGATATTTTTGTTATTTCTAAACTTTTGAAGTTAATCTCTGTTGCATTTTGTACAGATCCTTGAATTATTAAATCAAAATCTCCCACTAAATATAAATTATTTCCTACTTTTTTGTATTCATAATCGGTAGAATATAAGAGAATATCTAAAGCGCTTTCTAAATCTAAAGTATTTATTTCTTTCGTAATTTTTCCTGAAGTATTTGCCTTTGTTAAAATAATACTTCCACTAACTTCCTCAAGTTTTTCTAGTGCCTCTTCAAGCGGTGTTTCGTTAAAACTTAAGTGAATATTTGAAAAGTAAAAAGAGGCTGAAACGACGACAATAATTAATAGCAGTACTTTTTTCAACTTTTAACCACCTTTTTTATTTTATCTATCTATATTTAGTGAGTAATTATCAACTTTAATTATCGCATTGGGATCAGTACCCTTACTTGTAACAATCTCTATAAGAATTTTATCCACTCCTAATTCAGTAACTAATTTCTCTGTCAATTCATCAGTTTGTTCAGGTAATAGTAATTGGTTGGATTTTAAGATAATTTCGTTTCCTACCTGATTGTTGGTAACAGAATTCCATTTTCTCATGTAGATATCATAGTTAACAGATGAGTTACCAGTATTTTCTATTTCAAAATTGATTGTTATGTTGTTATAAAAGTCGCTTAAAATATTGTTCTCTTCAATGTATACTTTTGATTCTGAGTTATATACATTATCTCCAAAATCTATTGTCAATGGAATATTGATTTTACTCTGAATCGTTGTTGTTCCATCGTTACTTTCTCCAATTAGAGTTAAGTTAGTGTAATATTCACCGGTTAATTCGACTAAATTTGATCTTCGATAATCTGCTATTAGCTTTGTTTCCATTCTTTGGTATTTGGTTATTAATAATTCCTTAGGTGTTATAGATAAATATTTATCGTTTGTTTTTCTATTATAAGGGTTTTGTTCGTCACCTTCCGATTCAAAATCTAAAAAAACGCTCATATCTAAAAAATCATTATTAACTACATCCACAAATAATTCTATAGGATTGGTTATATACTCCCTAGGGCTCATTTCTTTAGGTATTTTTATATAAATTTGATTTGGATCTGAATTTACGTTAACTACGTTCCTTTCTTTGTTCACGTCCTCTGATATTTTGAATTCTTTCTCATAAACGTATTTTTCTTGAAAATAATCTTTATATCCGTAGTATACCTCTGCTCTAATCTTGTATTCTTCGGGAGCTAAATATTTTTCAATAAAGATATTACCCTCTTTGTTAGTATGAGGCAAAAGATTTATAGATTGGTCTTTAAAAAGGAATTTTTGAAAGATCAATTGTTCGTTATTTAATTTATACAAAGAAAAAGTTCCCCAAACTTCAACTTCCAAATCGCTATTGTTGTATAGTTGTAATGGGAAATAGGTACCTAATTTATCTTTGCTTGAAAGGAATGGGGTATCACAATACATATTTACAGAAATTTGCATATTCGAAGTATTTATATCTACAACTTTTATAATAATTGGAAGGGTAGTTTTAGAAACTTCTGGCTTGACTGGTAAATTATCCCCAGCTGTTACAGAAAAAGCAAGAACATGTGTACCTAGTGAGGTTTTAGAACCTTTAACTAAAAAATCAACTTTTTTTGTTTCGAATGGGAACAAGCTAATTTCACTTGGATAAGACACGTCAAAAAGGGAATTCTCTGAAAGCGAACTAATGTGTATATTAATTTTACTCTCGGAATCGTTAGTGAAGTAAAATGACACAACGTTTTCTTTGTTGTCTAATAACTCTACAGACTTGAACAATGAATCAACGTTTAAAGAAAACAACAAGTTAAAGATGGCCAAAGATATAAAAATTAGAACTATTTTTCGCAAAAGAAATTCTCCTCTCCTAATTTTATTTATTTATCTCTATATTATATCACTTAAATATGATAAGATATTTTGGAATGACAAAAAATAATCAATATTAAAAGGAGTGAATATGTAGTGGAAGTTTCTTCTTTTATGGATTCAACCTTTTTTTCGCTGGTGATTTTTCCCATTATAATTTTTGCCATGAGGCTTTGTGATGTAAGTTTGATGACTATAAGGATCATATTTATCTCGAAAGGTATCAAGTTTTGGGCATCGGTATTAGGATTTTTTGAAGTATCTATATGGCTTATAGCTATTTCACAAGTTATGAATAATTTGGATAACCCTATTTATGCAATAGCCTACGCCTTGGGATTTGCTACTGGAAATTATCTAGGAACGGTTTTGGAAGAGAAAATAGCTATTGGAACAAATTTAGTGCGAGTGATAACCAATAAAGAAGCTCAACCTTTAGTAGATTATTTGAATAAAGAGGGTTTTGGAGTAACTAGTATAGATGCGAAAGGATCTAAAGGACCTGTGAAAATTATATACAGCGTGGTTAGGAGGAAAGATTTAAAAAAGATTATAGACATAGTTAATGAATTCAATCCAAATGCATTTTACTCAATTGAAGAGGTTCGTGGAGTGAACAAGGGGATTTTTCCAGCGCAAAACGTTAATTTCGAATTTAGAAATAGATTCACTAGAAAAGGAAAATGACTGATAAAAGTAGAGTTTGGATAAAGGCATCAGAAGTGTAGTATTTTTATGGTATAATTATAATGTAAATTTTTAAGTTGTTAGCTGTTTTTAAATTATCGTTTGAAGGAGGGATATTGGTATGACTTTAAAAATTTCCTCACCAGTTTTTAAAAATAACGATTATATTCCAAGCACTTACACCTGCGAGGGTAGAAATATCAACCCCACTTTGTTAATCGAAGGAACCCCAGAAAAAGCAAAATCCTTGGCGTTGATAATGGATGACCCAGATGCTCCGATGGGGACCTTCGTGCATTGGGTGGCATGGAACGTTGAATTAGTTGACGAGATTCCTGAAAGGATCCCAAAAGAATATTCAATAACTCATCCTCTTACATTAAATCAAGGGAAGAACAGTGCTCAGCAAACTGGATACATGGGTCCTTGCCCTCCTGTTGGGCATGGGGTTCATCATTACCACTTTAAACTTTACGCATTAGATACAACATTGGATTTACCTCAAAACACCACAAAAGAAGATTTATTGAAAGCTATGGAAGGGCATATAATAGAAAAAGCTGAAATTGTAGGATTGTATAAAAGAGATTGATTTTTAGAAATTTTTAGCAATTCCTAAAGATACTATTTCAAAAAAATAATCAGGAGGCGAAAGATGGATTTAAATCTCGATGTTGTACAGTTAGATATTCCCGAAGATACGAATATAATAGTGGGGCAATCGCATTTCATAAAAACCGTCGAAGATATCTATGAAAGTATAGTTACAACGAATCCTTCTTTAAAATTTGGCTTAGCTTTCAACGAAGCGTCTGGTCCACGCCTTGTAAGATACGATGGGAACGATGATGAGTTGATTAAAGTAGCTATCGATAACGCTCAAAAGATAGGAGCAGGTCATTGCTTTGTGCTAATTATTAAAAACGGGTTCCCAATAAACATAAAAAATCAACTATTGAATGTGCAAGAAGTACTCAATATTTTTGCTGCCACAGCAAACCCTCTACAAATAATTGTAGCTGAAAGTGATCAGGGAAGAGGTATATTAGGAGTAATAGACGGATATCCCCCGTTAGATGTAGAAAAAGAAAACGATAAAGAAAAAAGAAAGACCTTCTTGCGAGAAGTAACAAAATACAAAAGATGGTAAGATCACAATATATTCTATTCAAAACTAGGGAGAAAATATGTGGATATTTTTTACAATTTTAGCTTTATTAATATTATATTTACTTTTTTTCTGGATAATTCCTTTTTCGTTGAAGGGTGCTATATTTGATCCAAGTAGAAAAAGAGACGTTAAAAAAATGGTTGACATAGCAGAAATAAAGGGGGACGAGATCTCGGTAGATTTAGGATCGGGAGATGGCCGTGTTGTTATAGCCTTTGCTGAAAAAGGTGCACAAGCTCATGGTTTTGAGATAAATCCTTTTTTAGTTTTGATTTCAAGGATAAATATTAGAAGAGCCGGGCTAAAAGGAAAGGCATTCATTCATTGGAAAAACTTTTGGAAAGCGGATTTATCTAAATTCGATATTATAACAGTTTTTCAAGTGGATTTTGCGATGAATGAATTAGAAAACAAGTTAAAAAAAGAACTCAAGCCGGGTGCAAAAGTAATTTCAAATCAATGGACTTTCCCGAAATGGAAATATTCAAAATATGAAAATGGTATCTATGTTTATGATTCAAGTGAATTGCCAATAAAATAAAGGATGGTTTTATGGATCTAAATCATGAAGAAAAAGAAAGGGCTCTAGATTTTAGACTTCTTTTTTCAGTTATACTAAATTTTGGAATAACTATAACAGAGATATTAGGTGGAATCTTTTCTAATAGTTTAGCTTTATTATCCGATGCCATACATAATCTTAACGATACTACCGCAATTCTTATAAGTTATATAGCAAGAGTTTTGTCAAAAAAGAAACGAGACTCAAAAAGGACATACGGCTATAAAAGGGTGGAGACACTTGCCGCTTTTGTAAATACAGAAATATTGATGGTTATTGCTGTTTATTTACTTATTGAAGGTATAAATAAATTATCAAATCCATCGATCATACAAGGTAACATTATGTTAATAGTTGCTTTCATTGGTTTAGCAGGTAATTTAGCAACTGCATATTTACTGCATTCTGGTTCAAAAACAAATCTAAATGTTAGAGCTACTTTTATCCATATCCTTAGTGATACCTTTTCGTCTATATTCGTTATCATTGGGGCATTTTTGATCATTTATCAAAAACTTTATATCGTTGATGCTATATTCACTCTTATGATAAGCGGGTATATATTTGTAGAAAGTATACCACTACTTAAGAACACTGTAAATATATTACTACAAGGAACTCCAACTGATATTGAAATCGAAAAAATAAAAGCAAAGTTGGAGAAGTTTGATTTCGTAAAAGATGTTCACCATATCCACATTTGGACAACCGATGGAAAAGACAAATACATGGAAGCTCATATAAGACTTCAAGAAGGTTTTGACCAAAATAATTATGATTTAGATGATTGCATAGATAAATTAAACAAAGTTTTAAAAGAAGATTTTGAAATCGATCATACTACTTTGCAATTTGAAAAAAATAGATGTTTGGAAGGAGAAAAAGTCACATGAGTGTCTTAAAAATTAGAGGGGGGAATATGCGTGAGAATAAAACTAGGTGATGTTTTTACCGAACCGTTTAAAATAGTCGGTAAAAATCCAATCATTCTCATACCATTCTTTATAGGGATTATACTTACTTTACTTTTCGATGCTATAAGATTTATAGGACCCATTGCTAATTTTTTATCTTCTATCGTTATAGGTATAAGTACAATGTTTTTCATCGCTTGGATCACTACTTTATTTGATCAATATAAAAAAGGGGAAGAAATTGATCTGAAAAATAGTTTCTCTCAAGTTAATCAACTTCTATTAGATATAATCGTGCTTTCTATTGTGGTAGGTTTTCTTATATCTCTTGGAACTTTAGCTTATGTTATCCCGGGTTTAATATTAGCCCTTTTCTTAATTTTTTCTCCGTCTGCATTGGTGGTTGACAAGCTATCGGTTACCGATTCTCTAAAAAGGAGTTTTTCTTTCGTTTTTAACGGAGAAAACTTCTTACAAATATTTCTGCTTTTATTTGTTATTTTTCTTTTGGGAATGATACCTGTTGTTGGACTTTACTTATCAATTATTTTAGAATTTATTCTTTTACCTTACATTTATGTAGAATATTCAAAATAGTTGACTGTTGGCTGTGTGGCAAAGGGTTTCTAAATCAAATGTTAAAGTTTCTATAGGCAATATAAAACAAATAGTTGGAGGTGTTTTCTTTGAATGAAAAAAAGGCTCTTGGTATATTAGAATATTCTTTATCTAAGGAATTAGAAGGAATGCAATTTTACGAATCAAAAGCAAAAACGGTTAAAATTAAACAAGTTAAGGAAACCTTTGAAGATTTAAGCAGCATGGAGAAAGGACACGCAGATTATATAAGTAGCCTAATAAAAGATGTAAAAAGTCATGATTATGGACATTTCTCACAACCCACTGATGTGGGCAAATCTTTTTCCAAAAGAGCTACCCAAGAAATAGCTTACCAGGGTGATTTTACAGCAGTAAAATCCGATATTCCTGTATTAAGAATGGCGTATCTTATCGAAGAAGATTTTATGAATTTCTATAACAAAGCTGCCGAAAGTGTTGAAGATGAAGAGTTGAAAAAGATATTGAATCATCTAGCAGAATGGGAAAAAGAACATAGAGATAGAATTTATACGCTCTATCAAAAATTATCCAAAGATTATTGGGAACATATGGATGTAGAACCATTGTATTAAAAAAAGTTGAAAGATAAGGGATGCAACTTGCATCCCTTTTTTAGAATTTGGAGGAAGCTATTATGAAATTTGTTCATACTGCGGATTGGCATCTTGGAAAGATAATATATTCCAACTATATGACTTTGGATCAAAAATATATTTTAGATAACTTTTTGGCATATTTATCCAAAACTCCACCGGATGTATTATTGATAGCAGGAGATTTATACGATAGAGGCATTCCTCCATCAGAGGCAGTTAATCTACTGAACGAAGTGCTCTCCAAAATTGTACTCGGATTAAAAATTCCCACACTCATAATCTCAGGAAATCACGATAGCGATGAGAGACTTGAGTTCTTGAATGGTATACTCTCTAATATGAATCTTCATATCGAAGGTACTTTGAAAAAAGAAGTTAAAAAAATCACCTTTAAGGACGAGTATGGTCCCGTTAATTTTTTTATGCTTCCATACGTTGATTCTCAAAAAGCCGGTGATATATTCGAGACAAATTTTGAGGATAAAACCCAGCTTTTAAAGCATTACCTTGACAGTATCGATTTGGATGAAGATGAAAGGAACGTATTGATAGCCCACGAATACATAACGGGTGGATTGAATAGTGAATCCGAAAGACCTCTGACAATTGGAGGAAGTGAATATGTGGATCCAGATATCTTTGAAAAATTTGATTATGTTGCCCTTGGACATCTTCACAGACCTCAAAAGATCAAAAATATTTATTATTCCGGTTCTCTTTTAAAGTACTCCTTCAGTGAAGCAGACCATATAAAAGGAATGAACTTAGTAGAAATGAAAGAAAAGGGAAATATAAAAGTTGAAAAATTGAGCTTTAAGACCGCTAAAGATATGAAAATAATAAGAGGATCATTTGATGACATAATGAAAATGGAGAGTTCAGATGATTATCTTCAAATCATATTAGAAAACACCAAACCCGTTTATGACGCTATAAACAAATTGAGAGCAAAATTCCCAAATGTTCTATCCCTTGATTTCCCCAATTTAAAAACAAACGATGAAATAAAAACAAGGGATTATAATATAAGGAAAATATCGCCAGTGGATCTTTTCAAATTGTTTTACCAAGAAGTCAAAAACCAAGAACTCTCTTTTGAAGAAAAACAGATAGTGACAAGCATTTTCAACGGGCTACAAAAAACAAGCGGTGATGATATATGAAACCAATAAAATTAAAATTCCAGGCATTTGGACCTTTTTTGGAAGAGCAAGAAATAGATTTTAACAAATTAAGAAACGATACTTTATTCTTAATTACAGGCCCAACAGGTGCAGGAAAAACTACTATTTTCGATGCAATCTGTTATGCCTTATACGGAAATGGTTCGATGGATGAAAGAGGAGATGCGATAGCCAGGTCTCATTTTGCAGATGAAAACACCGACACATACGTGGAATTTGAATTTCAATTTAAAGATAAAATAATCGAAGTCTCAAGAACCCCTTCTTACGAAAGATCCAAAAAAGATGGTGAGGGTACCACAAAGCAAAACAGTCAAGCTAGTATAAAAATATATCAAAATGGTCAATTAATATTACACGAAACTGGGGTTAAAAAAGTAAATAGTAAGGTAGAAGAATATTTAGGCCTTAACTATGAACAATTCAAGCAAATAGTGATGATTCCCCAAGGAGAATTCAGAAAATTTATAACAGCCAATTCAAATGAAAGAGCGGAGATCTTTAAGAAGATATTTGACATAAGTATATATGAGCGCTTCGAACAAAAAATAGACGAGATTTTTAAAAATATAGAAAAAGGATTAAAAGAACAACAACAAAAAGTCAGAAACATATTAGAAACAATAAACCTTGAATCAGAAGAATACAAACAATTGTTGAAAGAAGAAAATATCGATCCTGAAAATCTAATCGATCAATTAACAAAGGAAATTAAGAAAAGGGAAACTTCAAAAGAAGAAACCGAAAAACAAAAATCTCAAAAACAAGACAAACTGCAAAAACTAAATACAAATCTTGAAAAGATAAAAAAAACCAATGAACTAATCGAAAAGAAAGAGACCCTTAAAAAAGAGATTGAAGAACTCCAACAAAATTCCAAGTATATCCAAGAAAGAGAAGAACTCCTTAACAGGTTAAAAAAGGCAAAAGAGATACTTCCATACGAAGAAAGATACGTAGAGTATTTGAAAGAATTAAACGATAAAAAGAACCAACTCAAAGATCAACAAGATATATTAGATAAAAGTATGGAAGAAAAGCAACGAATAGACGAAAAATTACCAGAAATTGAAAAGCAATATCAAAAGATATCCGCAGTTGAAAAAGAAATTGAAGATCTCAATCAAAAATTAGATAAATACGTTGAGTACAAAAACTTAATAAAAGAATACAATACCAAAAAGAAACTCTTGGATGAAAAGGTTAAAGAAAGCCAAGAAAAGGACAAGGAACTTTCGGAAACTCAAGGAAAATTGGAACAAAACGAAAAATATATATCAGAAAACGAAGATATAAACGTTGAAATACTTAAAAACGAAATTAATACAAATGAAAAATTATTATCTGCAGCCAACGAATTATCCAAAAACTACGAAGAATTGGCACTCTTACACAAAGATTATAAAAAAGTAAAGAAGCAAAAAGAAGAAATAGAGATAGAAATCCAGAACTTAAGGGAAGAACAAAATAAAAAGACTACCGATTTTATAAAATCACAGGCATATCATCTCGCAACTACTTTAAAAGAAGGAGAACCGTGTCCCGTTTGTGGATCTCTTGTTCACCCTTCTCCTGCCAAAAGTAGTGGAAAATTAATAACAGAAAAAGAACTAGAGGAAATCAATCAAAAATTAAATGAAAAAGAGAAAGAAAAGGCAATGATACTAAGAAATTACGAAGATGTATCAAACAAATATTCACAAGAGGTATCTTTATTTAAATCGGAATACAAAAGAATCTGTGAAGAACTACAAATCCCCCAAGAAAGCGAGTATATATACACTCATATACAAAATTTAATAAAAATACTCGAAGATAGATTAAACCAACAAAAACAAGAATATGGCCAAAAAATAAAAATATACAATAAAGTCAAATCCCTAAAAAACGATAATAAAAAGATCAAAGAAGAAATTAAAGAGCTAGAAGAACAAAGAGAAAATTTGAGAAAAATTATTGATGAATCGAGATCAAAAATTATAGAACTAGAAACTAAAATCACAAATCTCAAAGAACAATTAGAGAACAAAACTGAAAATGAAATAAAAAGCGAGATACAAGAAAAAAGAAAATTTATCCATAATATCAAAACTACTTACGAACAAAAAAGAGAAGAAGCTAACAGAATCTCAGAAATAATAAACTCTTCAAAAGGAACAATAAAAACATTAACCGAAGACATAACTAAATTAGACGACCAAGTAAAAAATGCTGAACAAAAATTCGATCAAATGGTAGAAAAAACGGGATTTAAGAATCAACAAGAATATCAAAGAATAAAAGAACAAATTAACTTAATAGAAAGTTTAGAAGATGAAGTTCAAAAATATAAAGAAGAATTAAAGAATAAGCAGACTCTTCTCATCGATTTAGAAGAATCCACTAAAAACCTTAAAAAAATTGATGAAACACCTTTAGCAAATGAAATAGATCAATTACAAAAGGAAATTGAAGAATTAATCAAAATTGAATCAAATTTAGAATATGAAATAAAACATCTTAAAGCCACAAAAACTAATTTAGAAACTGTCATAAAAGAGATAGAAAAACAAGAAAAAGAATACTCAACCATAAAGAACTTAAGAGATGTCAGTAAAGGTGACAACAATACAAGGATCAGCCTTAGCAAATACGTGCTAGCCTATTATTTCGAAGAAATATTAGCTCAAGCGAATCTAAGATTAAACAAATTAACAGATGGGAGATATCAGTTGCATAGATCTTCTAAGGTACTTGATGCAAGGAAGAGCGAAGGTTTAGAAATCATGGTTTTTGATATCTACACTGGAAAAGAAAGAGAAATAAAAACACTTTCAGGAGGAGAAAGTTTTAAAACTGCACTAGCTCTTGCTTTAGGATTAGCCGATGTGGTGCAAAGCGAAGCTGGTGGTATTTCTTTAGATACAATTTTCATAGATGAAGGATTTGGCAGCCTTGATACAAACTCTCTTGATAGTGCAATCGAAGTATTAACGGAGCTAAACAGCACTGGGAGAATGGTGGGTATAATATCTCATGTAAGTGAATTGAAAGAAAGAATTAAATCAAAAATCGAGGTAATACCAGGAAAAACTGGTAGCTACATAAAGTTTTGAAAAAAACGCCCTTTAACTTTAAAGGGCGTCTAAGATTTCTAACTTGCATAAGATATACTTCTTTTTTCTCTAATTACGGTTACTTTGATTACTCCCGGATATTGAACCTTTTCCTCTATTTGAACAGATATATCGTGTGCCAATTTTTCTGCGATTTCATCTTCAACTTTATCTGGTTGAACTATTATTCTCAATTCTCTTCCTGCTTGTATTGCATAAGCTTTATCAACGTATCTGAATGATTTTGCGATCTCCTCAAGTTGCTCGATTCTTCGAATGTAATTTTCCAGAGTTTCTTTACGTGCACCAGGCCTGGATGCCGATAACGCATCACTTGCAGCAACTAAAACAGCTTCGGGTGTCATTGGGTCAACTTCGTTATGGTGATACTGTATCGCGTTAACTACTTCTAATTTTTCTCCGTATCTCTTAGCAATTTGCCCTCCAACAATAGCATGTGATCCTTCAACTTCATGATCAACAGCCTTACCCAAATCATGGAATAAAGCCGCTCTTTTAGCTAGTTCAACATTCAATCCTAATTCGCTTGCCATCATTCCAGCAAATTGTGCTACTTCTATTGAATGTTCCAATACATCTTGTCCATAACTGGTTCTAAATTTTAATCTACCTAGAAGTTTAATTATTTCAAGGTGCGGCTGTTTTATACCTACTCTCATTACCGCTTCTTTTCCTACTTCTTTTATGTATTCTTGGATTTCATTTTTTGATTTCTCATAGAGCTCTTCTATTCTAGCAGGATGTATTCTTCCATCGGCTACAAGCATTTCAAGTGTTCTTTTTGCTATTTCTCTTCGTAATGGGTTGAACGATGAGATTACAACTATCTCTGGGGTATCATCAATTATCAAATCGGTACCTGTGAGTTTTTCAAAAGTTCTGATGTTTCTTCCCTCTCTACCTATTATTCTTCCTTTCATGTCATCTGTGGGCAAAGCTACGGTTGAGGTTGTTATTTCGTTGGTGACATCTGATGCATATCTTTGAATAGCAGTAGTGATAACCCATCTGGCGTATTTTTTTGATTCTTCTTCGTAATGATCTTTTATTTCTTTGAACTTTTGGGCAATTTCTCTTTCATATTTATCCCTTGCTTCGTTTATTACTACTTGACGTGCTTCTTCTTCGGTCATTTTTGCAATTTCATTTAATTTAGTTTCTAATTCTTTCTCCAATTTCAAGACGTTTTCATGCTGGACTTCCAATTTTTCTTTTAGTTTTTCTAAATTCTCTTCTTTTTTTGCTAAGCTTTCTTCTTTTCTAATTAATCTCTCTTCATTGGCTTTAAGTTCTTCTCTTTGTTGCTTTGCTTCTGAATCAAATTCTTGCCTGAGCCTATGTATCTCTTCTTTTGCCTCAAGTAATTCTTTTTGTTTTAATGCCTTAGCTTCTTCTTCTGCATTTTTTAACATCTTTTCTATTTCTTTTTGTTTGTTTTTTATTTCAACTTCCAATTCTTCTTTTTTGGTTGCTAGTGTGGAGATCATCCTTCTATTTCCAATATTAATTCCAACAAGCAGAGATAAGATAAATATAGCTATTCCTATAATTATATATACCAGAATTTCCAATTTTAATCACCTCGTATGTCTTCAATAACACAGTTTATAATGTCTGGCTCAAAACCTCTTCTATACAAGTAAGCTTTAGTTTTGAGAGTGTCTTGTGTTTTTTCATAATAATTTTTTGCCAATTCTAAAGCAATTGTATTTATATCTACTTCGCTTTTTACTTTTTCGAGTGCCTCGAGAATTAATCTTTCATCTACTCCCAACCGTTTTAATTCATACTGTATAAACATGGGACCTTTATTGTCTAAAGTTAACTTGTCATATGCATATAAATATGCAAAAAGTTTATCATCTATCAAACCGCTCTTCTTGCATTTTTCTACTACTTTAGCAATAACTTCTTCATCAAAGCCTTTTTCTTTTAGACGGCTTGAGAGCTCTTTTTCTGACCTGGCACGGTACTTTATTAAATTCAACGCAGATTTTTCGGCTGCTTTCTCATCTTTTGGATCAATTTTCTTGTAATTCTTCACTTTTTACTTTTTTCCCTTTTGATGAATTAGACTCGAACTTTTCTATCAAATAATCTGGAATAATTAAATTGTGTTTCTTACGAATCGTATATTCTAAATAATCAAGTATGTCAGGATTTTCCATGAGATAACTAACTGAATTGGTTTTACCCTGTCCTAAACTAATTTCTTCACCATTTTCGTTGATAAAAGAGAACCAAGCACCTTTTCTTTGAATTAATTCTTCCTCTACGGCTATGTTAAAGATGTCATTTTCTTTTGGGATACCTCGTCCAAAGATCATGTCTACATTTGCCTGTTTAAATGGTGGAGCAACTTTATTTTTTACGACTTTTAAGGTTGTTTCATTCCCTATCTGATCTTTTCCTTCTCTTATTGGATTGCCCTTTCTTACTTCTACCCTTATAGTAGCATAAAATTTTAGTGCAATTCCTCCAGTGGTAGTTTCTGGGTTACCATACACTACCCCTATTTTCATCCTTACCTGGTTTATAAATATTACTATAGATTTGGATTTGTTTATACTTCCAGCTAGTTTTCTTAGAGCTTGAGACATCAACCTTGCCTGAAGTCCCATGTGAGAATCTCCCATAGCTCCTTCTATTTCTGCTTTCGGTACCAAAGCGGCTACAGAGTCTACTACAATTAGGTCTACTATGTTAGATCTTACCAGCGAGTCTACAATTTCAAGGGCTTGTTCACCATAATCCGGTTGAGAAACTATCAATTTGTCGACATCCACACCTAACTTTCTTGCATATTCAACATCTAAAGCATGTTCGGCATCAACAAAAGCCACTATCCCATTCAATTTTTGAACTTCTGCTAAGGAATGAAGAGCGAGAGTAGTTTTACCTGATGATTCGTTTCCGTATATTTCTATAATTCTTCCTCTTGGATATCCACCAACTCCTAAAGCTATATCCAGCGATAAACATCCACTTGGGACAACGGCTAGATTGCTATTATCCAATCCCTTACCCATTAACATGACTGATCCTGTTCCATGATTTTTTTCTAACTCTTTAACAAGCTTTTCTAACAATTCTTCTTTATTTGCGTCTTTAGAATCATTTTTAGCCATTAATGATGACGCCTCCTTCAAAGTCGATAGTGTAAAGTTTTTTATATATTGGACCTTTTCTTGTGAGTTCAGAAGAGTATATTCCGATAGAATTTACGTATACTTGGATTTGATCAAAAGTGACAGAATTAATTAGTTCTTTCCAGTGGTTAGGGAACGATTTAACTCTTCCGACTGTAATATGAGGTAAAAAATTGGTATCTTTAACCTCTAATTCTGAAATCTTTAGTACCTTCTTTATTTCTTCGTACAAACCGATTAAGGTATTGTCTTCTTCTATTCCCAGCCATAAGACCTTTGGCTGAGAATCATTTTCAAAGAAGCCCATCTTGTGGATATTAAAATGAAAAGTAGGAAATCCGGATACTCTTTCGCCAATTTTATAAGCTAATTGAGCTATCTTTTCCATCTTTTGATCCCCAAGGAAAAACAAGGTTAAATGGACATTTTTCGCATTTGTCCAATTTGCTTTAAATCCCATCCTTTGAAACCTTTCGATTAAATCAGTCAACAACCCTTCTAATTTTTCATTAGTTTCGATGGCGATGAAGGATCTTAATTTGTCGGTATTGTGGTTATTTACATTTTTTAGCTGTGTCATATACTAGGACTCCTTTCTTTTTTAGAATTGTTTGGCGGTTTTGACAGTATAATTAACTCCCGATAATAGACTGATTATAACGGTCAAATAGATCAAAGTAGTAATTAGAAAATTCCATAGCATCAAATATATTACAATAATTAAAGCGATTTCTAAGACGGTTTTTAGTTTACCAAACTTATCAGCAGGGACAACGATGTTTTTATTTGCAGCTGCCATCCTTAAACCGCTGACAAAGGTGTCTCTTGATACAATTATTGCAACAAACCAGGCAGGCAAAATTCCTACACCCAACATCGCAATAAAAACCGAGTTTATAAGTATTTTGTCAGATATTTGATCAAAAAATTTGCCGATATCGGTAACCTGACCAGTCTTTCTGGCGACATAACCGTCTAACCAATCGGTTAAGGAAGCTATAATAAACAAAACCAAGGCTGCGGTATAAAACTGTTCTCCAAAGACAGTTAGGATGAATATTGGAATGGCTAATATTATCCTAGAAAAACTCAATAAATTTGGTATGTTCATTCAACTATTTCTCCTTCCAGATCATATTCGTATGAACCAGTAATTGTCACCTTGACAAAATTCCCAAAAGTTAGTTCTTTGTCACCAAAATTTTTTATATATACATTCCCATCAATCTCTGGAGCGTCTAAATAGCTTCTTCCGACATAAACGTTGTCTTCTTTTTCTTCCAAAAGAACTTCTAAAGTTTCACCTATATATTTTTCCATGATGTTTTTAGAAATTTCACTTTGAACAGTCATTAGTTCATTTTGCCTTTGTTTTTTTATTTGTTCATCAATTTGTTCTGGTAATGTGAATGACTTGGTGTTTTCTTCTTTTGAGAAAATAAAACTGCCCATTCTTTCAAATTTTATCTCTTTTACAAAATCTACTAATTCTTCAAAATCTTCAGCTTTTTCTCCTGGGAACCCTACCATTAACGTGGTTCTTATGGCAGATGGTTCTTTTCTGATTTTCTCAAATAGTTTAATTAATTCATTTCTTTTCTTATGTCTACCCATACTTTGCAAAATTTTATCAGAGATATGTTGAATTGGAACATCGAAATAGTTTAATACTTTTTCATTTCTATGTATGCTTTCTATGATTTCTTCACTTAAAAAATCCGGATGTAAGTACATCACCCTGATCCAAAATTTTCCTTTTATATTGTTAAGTTTGTCTAGTAAATCCGGTAATGCCTGCTTTTGGTAATTGTCTATGCCGTACAAGGTATTGTCTTGGGATACGAGAATGATTTCTTTTACACCTTTGGATACCAAAAATTCAACTTCTTCGTTTATTTCTTCGATACTTCTGCTTTTTGGTTTCCCTTTGAAAGTGGGTATAGAGCAAAAAGCACAATTTCTACTACATCCATCTCCGATTTTTACGTATGCGTAGTGTGAGTCTGGAATCGCTCTAATTTTACAATCGTACAGAGTTTCAGGAATATCCCTTTTAAAAAAATATTCACCATTTTCAATTTTTTCAACTATGGTTTTTGGAGATAACACACCATATAATCCATCAATCTCAGGGATGTCTTTAAGAATATCGTCGAAATATCTTTGAGTTAGACAACCTATTGGTATAACTTTTAGGTTTTTGTTATTATCTTTTAGGGATACATATTCAAATATGGTTTCGATGCTTTCTTTTTTAGCTTCTTCGATGAAACCACATGTATCGATGAAAATATAATTAGCTAATTGAGGATTACTCTCGTATTTATACCCCTTGCTTTGGAGCAACCCTTTGAATATTTCCATATCTGCATCATTTTTTGGACACCCTAATTTTACGATGTGAAACTTTTTCATTCGATTCCTCCGATAATTTCATTATAATATATTGCTTTTAAAATCTAATTATATAGCGCCCCTTCGCCGAAGCGTTAAGGGGCAAGCCCCTTAAAAACCCCGAATTCAAGATCAAAATCATTTAAAAACATGGTTTGCACACTGCGGCAAACACTCCCCACCCATCTAAGGAAGGAAAAAGGATTAAAGCTTCACCCGTGTTCTGCACTTTCTTTTTATCTATGAATGTTTAAATAGTTATTTAGATTATATCAGATTTTCTTGAAAAAATGAAAAAATTTTAATAATTTAATTATACATAATTATAATTATCATTTTTGCCAATTTTTTCCGACACTGATATCTACTTTTAAAGGTATATTCAATTTGACCGCATTTTCCATACAATCTTGAACCATTTTTTTGGTTTCTTCTACGATTTTTTCAGGTAATTCTATTACAACTTCATCGTGCACCTGAAGTATCAATTTTGCTTCTTTTGGAAGTTTTTTGTATAAATTGATCATCGCCAATTTCATGATATCTGCAGCACTACCTTGGATAGGGGTATTTATGACTATTCGTTTCAACTCTGATTTACCTGTTTTTATGTTTTTCAAAAATCTTTTCCTTCCAAATATGGTTTCAACGTAGCCTTTTTGCGTTGCAATCTTTAAACTTGATTCTTGATATTCTTTGACTTTTTGGTAAGTTTTAAAGTATCTGTTCATGAAATCTTTTGCATCTTCGACAGGTATCTTTAAATTCTCGGCTAATCCATACGGAGATGATCCATACACCAGGGAAAAATTAACTACTTTTCCTACCCTTCTCATGTTGTAGTCAACATCGTCGATTTTTACACCGAATATTGCAGCTGCGGTTAAAGCATGTATGTCTTCACCATTGTTAAAAGCATTTATTAAAGTTTCATCGTTAGTTAGATGAGCTAAAACCCTCAATTCAATTTGAGAATAATCGGCACTCAGTAGCACATAATCATCTTTTTGTGCCTTAACGGTGCTCCTTATTCTTTCTCCATCTTCTTCTCGTATGGGGAGATTTTGAAGATTCGGTTCGCTGCTACTTAATCTACCGGTAGCTGTTCCAGTTTGGTTGAAAGATGTGTGAACCCTTCCAGTTTTTTTGTTAACTAGTTTTGGTATAGCGATTATGTATGTAGATAGAAGTTTTTGGTATTTTCTGTATTCTAAGAGCTTTTCTATTATTGGATGTTCATCTCTTAGGGCTTCTAAAGAATCTGCATCTGTTGAATATGATCCGCTCTTAGTTTTTCTTTTCCCCTTCAATCCTAAGTTTTCAAAAAGTAGTTCTCCAACTTGTTTTGGGGAGTTTGGATTGAAGTCATAACCGACGATTTTTTTCATTTCATACATTAACGAGTTTAGCTTTTTGTTATATTCTTCTTCCAATTTTTGTAGTTCTTTTAAATCAAAATACACGCCGTTCATTTCCATTTCTGATAAAACATTTATAGTTGACATTTCGATTTTTTCAAACAATTCAAATAGTTCAAATTCTTCTAATTTAGGCTTTAATACTTCAAATAATCGATAAGCAATATCAGCATCTTCTCCAGCGTACTCAACAACCCTTTTCTTATCAATGTCTCCAAGGGTTAACAGTTTGATATCTTTTCCCATCACTTCTTTGTATTTAATTGTTTTATAATCCAAATATTCTTTTGCGAGATCGTCCATATTGAACCTTCTGCTGTCCGGATTCAACAAATAAGCAGCTATCATACTGTCAAAATATACTTTGTTTAATTCAATTCCATTTACTTTCAAAACCGTCATATCGTACTTTAAATTTTGGCCAATGATCTTCTTAGTGTTTAAAAGATCGACTATCTCCTTTGTTATTTCCCACCTATCTTTTTCTTTGTACAGATACAAAAAATATCCTTCAAATGGTTTGCAGCTTAAAGCGATTCCTACTATATCTGCTTGATATGGATCAAGAGAAGAAGTTTCAAGGTCAAAAGATATTATTTCGTATTTTTCTAAAGTCTTTAATAGTTCTTTGTAATCTTGTGCGTTATATTCGTAATACTTACCTTTCGTCGAATAATCTTTTTTTTCTGCTTTTGTCTCTGCTGTAACTTTAGTTGAGTTAGTAGTTGTATCAGGCATATCTAACTCTTTTAATATTGAATTGAAATCTAATTTCTTGAGAAAATCTCGTAGATTGTTTCTGAATCCTTGATATATAATTTCTTCATCTTCAAATATTTCTTCTATTGGTGCATCTACCATCAATTGGACTAGTTTTTTACTGAGATATGCGGTTTCCTTTTCATTTTTTAGCTTGTTTTTTGTTGAACCTTTAATCTCATCCAAATGTTGATAAAGATCGTCTATGTTATCGTAATCTTGCAGCAATTTTTGGGCTGTTTTTATTCCAATACCTTTTACACCTGGGATATTGTCAGAACTATCCCCCATTAAAGCTAGTAAATCTGCAATTTTTTCTGGAGGGACTCCCATCTTTTTTTCTACTTGCTGTGCATCGTATTTCACCATTTCTGTTATTCCTTGTTCTGGTCTTAAGATATATACGTTATCCTTAACAAGTTGCATCATATCTTTATCCGAGGTAATTATATAAACATTATCGTAGTTTCTTTTCTTTTTGGACACTATCGTGGCTATAACATCGTCGGCTTCGTAATTATCCATGGCAACTAATTTTATGCCTAATTTTTCAACCATTTCGTATATGTATGGGATCTGTTGTATATATTTTTCGGGTGTTTCGGGTCTCTGGGCTTTATAACTTTCTAATAATTCATGTCTATATGTGGTGGTTTTTTTGTCCATAACAAATATTATTGAATCTTCACCTTTTTTAACGTACTCTTTGAGTAACTTTAGAAGCATTCTAGCTACACCATAAATGGCGTTTGTCGGCAAACCATCCGAAGTGCTCATCCAGTCTCCTAGCGCAAAAAAGGCTCTATATGCAATTCCTGAGCCGTCTATTAAATATAAATTTGCCATGTGAAGCACCTTCTTTTCTTTTGATTTTTTACTAAATTACAATTAATTTATATTTTCCGGTTTTTTCATCTGGCTTGATATCTTCCACGATTTTTACATCAAAATTGACGTTTTGCATTTTTTTCTTTTCTAAAATATCGTTAAGTTTGTTTCTAACTTCTTCTACAATTTCATCTAAAGGCTCTTTTTGTGAAACGACTATTTTAAAGACAAAAGATGATTGATCTTTTTGAACAAATTGAAACTTAGCCACGCCTTTAACAAAAAATTCAGCAATTACTATGGGGTGAATGAAATCTTTTTCACCGTTTTCGTTAATAAAAAAAGGAATTAACTCGTTTCTTCCCGTAATTTGTTCGATCTTTGTAAAGGGCCATTTCCCTTCGTTATCTTTTGATTTTTTAAGGATATCTGTTAATTCATACCTTACTATAGGTTGAGTGTAATTGTACAAGTTCGTCAAAATTGTTTTATCCTCTTGAATTTCAAGATAAACCGCATCATCGTATATGTACATACCTTTTAAATCTTCCCTAGAAACACCCATCGCCAAAGACTCAGATGTTGCATAACTATCTACTATTTCAGTATCTTTCCAAACATCTTTTAAAAACTGTTTTACATTTTTTAATAAAGGCTCTCCACCACAAACTATCACTTCTGGGTGAATATTCAAAATGCCTTCATTTTGAAACTGTGCCAAAGATCTTATACCAAAGGGATACCCTGTGAGATTATCAGGTTGAAAATCGTTTAGGTCTTTTAAGTAGGATTTGATAGGTTTGTTTATATCCATTACCATATAACCTTTATAGAAAAACTCTTCAGGTTGATTTAGTGGAGAGAGGAACAAGCTTATGGCAGCATAATGTCCATCAACTGCACCTATAAAAGCATATTTCTTTCTTTTGAGAGTGAAATTTGAGAACATCCTTGTTGAGATAGCTTTGATGAAATCCCACTCTTTTTCACTATACAAATAGTATCCTACCGTGCCTGTTGATCCAGAACTGTGTATCACATGATACTTGTTAAAAAGCAAAGAAGTTGGATTCGGGTTATTTTTTAAAAAATCTTCAACTTTGTTTTTAGTAATTTGGTTATCTTTAAAGAACTTATCAAAATTAGCAACAATAAGATTTTTATTGATCGTTGGTAATTCGTATATGGGGATCTCTTCCAGCATGCTTTCTTTTATCCCGTTAGAAGTATAAAAATCTTTATAAAACGGTATTTTTTTATACGCGTACTTTAATAGCTTTCTAAATTTCTTTTCCCTTAATGCTAATATCTTTTTTCTTGAATAATTAAGATTTTTTCGTAGAGAATAATAATAGTGTACAGTTGTTAGAAAACTCATACTCTCAAAATTCTTTCAAAAAATAATCTAAATGGGCTTCGTCATATATTACAAATCTGATTTCTTTTACAAATTGTGGATTGGTATTAATAAAATCATAGACTGCTTTTTTGTAAACGAGAACCGCTTTTTCTATTGGATAACCGTATATACCTGCACTTATTGCAGGTAAGGCTATTGAATTCAATTTTAATTCTTCTGCTTTTTTCAAAGAATTGAAAACTGCATCATACAATAACTTTTCTTCTTGTTGACTGCCCCCTCTCCAAATAGGTCCAACTGCATGGATTAAGTATTTACATTTTAACTTTCCTCCAGATGTTACAGCAACGTTTCCCGTTTCGACTTTACAGTATTTTTGGATATATTCGTTCGATTCTTTTTGAATACCTGGTCCTCCTTTTCTGGATATTGCTCCAGCCACTCCACCACCATGTTGCAAATGCGAATTAGCAGCATTTACAATAGCGTCTGTTTCTTCGATAGTTATATCTCCAGATACCAATTTAATTTCAACGTTGTTGACTTTTAGTTGTTTTATAATTTTGTTCATACATTAACGCCTCCGTTTAATTTTTGATTTACTCTCTTTAGAAGAAGATCTAAAACTTGTTTTAGCGCCGATCGTTAAGGGGAACCCCCTTAAAAACCCCAAATCAAGGCCAAAATCATTTAAAAACATAGTTTGCACAATGCAGCAAACGCTCCCCACCCATAAGGAAAAGGGTCTTTTCAGTCATTATAGTTGATGTTTCTTTTATTATATCAAAAGTTAGTAGACCAACCCAAACAAAATCCAATAATGAGAAAATCAAAGATTTTTGGTTATAATCGCAAATAATTACCTATAATCGATTCTAATCACGAATAATCAGATTTTGAAAATAATATTTTTTTCTGTATAATAAAAACGAAAATTTTCTTTTTATCTTATATCTTTGAAAAAATTTTTTATTCACAATAAGAACCTAAATTGGAGGAGGTGTGTATGGTGAAGAAACTTACAGTGGTTATTTTAGCAGTGTTGGTTAGTGCGATGGTGTTCACTCAAACGATTACGTTTTGGCACACTCAGGTAGAAACAGATAGGCAACAAAGGATAAGAGCCTTAGCACAGATTTTTGAAGCACAAACTGGTATAAAGGTAAACTTAGTCCCTATTGAGGAAAATGAGATCTTAGAACAGATTCCAAGAGCAGTTCAAGCTGGAACTTTACCAGACGTTGTAGAAGGCGGTATCTCTCCTATACTCTTGCTGGGGAGCCAGGGCTTTATGGATACAGAACTGAATGCAAAAATTATCGAAGATTTTGGTGATGTTTATGACGGTGTTTCAAGATTGATGCAGGCACCAGATGGAGGATATTATGGTGTACCTTTCCATGCTTGGGTTCAAGGGATTTGGTATAAGGCGAATTTGTTTGAAGAAAGAGACCTAGGAGCTCCAACATCTTGGTACAATATACTTACAGCTGCAAAAGCATTAAACGATCCTGCTAATGGTTTCTACGGTATAATATTGCCTAAGAAAGCTGACGCTTATACTGAACAGGTATTTTCACAAATTGCTCTATCAAATGGTGCAAGACCAATTGATAAAGACGGAAATATTCTTTTTAATACTCCCGAGATGATCGAATCATTTAGATTTTATAAAGAACTGGGCAAATACTCCAGACCTGGTTTTACTGCTGTTCCAGAAGCATTGAATGGTTATTTGAACAATGAAGCCGCTATGGTATTCTACTCGACCTATATTATGGACGACATTGCTGTAGAAGAGGTTCAAAAGCAAAGAGTAGAACAGTTTGATCCTAAACTTGTTGAGAATACAGGTTTTGCAAATTTTATGGTTAACATAAGACCGTCTTCATTTGGAGAAGTTGTTGGATTGGGTATACTTAACACGTCCGAAAATAAAAATGCGGCAGAACAGTGGGTAAAATTTCTTATGAGTGGCAGCAATTATATTTACTGGTTACACATGGCACCTGGCGGAATGAATCCAACCAGAAGTTCTATAGCACAGATGGACGAATTTTTAGATAATCCTGTTTTAGAAAGATATGGGAAAGATCAAATAACTACTATTATTTCTGCCTTAGATACTGTAGAAAGATTTGAGTTCATGGAAGGAGAAATCATTGAAGAAATGAGTATCCTGTCTGGTAACTTTGTAATTGGTAGAGCAATAAACAGGATGTTCGCTAACGATTGGACACCACAGCAAACCGCTCAATGGGCACAAGAAGAAGCGGAAAGATTGTTAAGTGATTAAATGCGTCTGAGCTATTGAAAGGGGAATGCTTTATTCCCCTTTTTTACTAAAAATGGGGAGGAGAGAGATATGCAACGATTTCGAGATTTATCTCCTTTAAAGAAGAAAGAAGCAACCTTTGGATGGAAGTTAGTATCACCTGCGGTTATTTTGATAGGTCTTTTTATTATGTATCCAGTTTTATACAATATTTACTTGAGTTTTTTTGAAGTATCTTTGACACCCGGAGCACCAAACAAGTTTGTGGGTTTTCAAAATTATAGAGAACTGTTAACCGATCCTACCTTTTGGAATTCCTTTGGTATAACTATTTTGTATGTTTTGATTACTGTCGTTGGAAGTATTTTAGTTGGTTTAGGGGTTGCTTTGCTTATGAATAAAGAATTTCCCGGCAGAGGTATAGTCAGAGCCCTTATACTGTTTCCATATGTTGCACCGGTTATTTCAACTGTTTTTGCATGGCAATATGTTTTAATGCCTTTAAATGGTCCTTTAACAATACTTTTAAGTAATTTAGGTATCATGGATGTGACAAAAGACCTAGTTAATGATCCAAATAACGCCTTCATAGTTGTTTCATTTTATAGTATTTGGAAGAATTTTCCTTTTATTTATTTGATGATTTTATCGAGGTTACAATCAATACCTCAAGATTATTATGAGGCAGCTGATATTGATGGTGCCAATGGTTGGCAAAAATTCCATCATATAACTTTACCTGAATTATATTATGTAATAGGCTCTTTAGTTCTTTTGAGAGGAATATGGAATTTTTACAAATTTGAAGAGGTATATTTGTTGTCTAAAGAGGCTAGGACTCTACCTATATACCTATATGAAAAAGCCTTCACAGGTTTGCCAGAACTTGGAGTTGCAGCGGCGATAGCAACTGTCCTCTTTGTAGTTATGATGGCGCTCATATCCATCTATGTGAGGAAGGTGTTAAAATGGTAGTAAGAAAAAGATCTTTCATAAAAACATTTTTATTTTGGTTTTTTATAGCTTTAGTTGTAATATTTGTTGCCTATCCTTTTGCATATATGGTTTCGGTTTCCTTCAGGTATGATTCAGACGCGTTTGATCGGGGATTGATTCCTGAGAATCCAACATTGACACAGTATGCTCAACTATTAGGATTTCAGGAGTCAATTAGGCAACAGATGAGTGAAGAAGAGCAACAACTCATGAAACTATTAGAATCTCTTCCAGAAGAACAAAGAGAGCAAGTTCTTCAGAATATACAATCATCAAGAAGGCGTGAATCATTTCCTTTTTTAAGGTGGTTTGGTAATAGTTTATTATTGGCTGGATTAAGCGCTTTGACAAGTTTGATAATAGGTATATTTGGTGCCTATTCTTTCAGCAGAGTTTGGTATCCTGGAAGAACTCTTGTTCAAAGAGGGGTATTGCTGGTATACCTAGTCGGTGGAGTGATATTATCTGTTCCTTTGTATGATTTGTTTGTAAGAATAGGATTAACTAATTCAGGAGGAACCTCAATGTTTGCTTTGTATATAATATATATAATTCAGACGTTGCCTGTTTCGATGTACATGCTTGGTAATTATTTCAGAACGATTCCTGAATCAATTGAAGAAGCCGCCTTAATTGATGGTAGTACAAGAATTGGAACTATTATGAGGATAATTATTCCTCTATCAATGCCGGCTATAATAACAGTTTTCATATATGCCTTTATGATAGGATGGAATGAGTATCTGTTTGCTTCTATTTTCATAAGGCCTTATCCTTCAGCTTATACGCTGCCCGTAGGTTTGAGGGAGATTTTCTTTTCTGAACATGCCGTATGGGCTAAAATGATGGCAGCTTCAGTATTGACGGCCGTTCCAGTCATTGTATTGTTTATGACCGTAGAAAAATATCTAACAGCAGGTTTAACTGCTGGTGGAGTCAAAGAATAAAAGTGAAAAGGTGACAAAAGGGAGGAAGTTGAAATGTCAATATTTTTCGATGATAAAATTTTACAAAATTTACCAAAAAAGGTAAAAGTAGTTGTTGGTATTCCCAGCTATAATAATGCTGAAACGATTTCCTTTGTTTCTAAAACCGCTGCAGAAGGTATAGTTGAATATTTTGATTCAGATGGGATAATTGTTAACGCTGACGGGGGTTCAAAAGATGGAACAAAAGAAGTTTTTATGAAAACAGACACAAAAAGCGTCCCAAAAATCGCTTACGATTATATAGGTTTGCCAGGTAAAGGAAGTGCAATGCTTTCTGTCATAGAACTTGCTAAAAACTTAGACGCAGAAGCGATTGTATTTTTAGATTCTGATTTAAAAAGTGTTCGACCATGGTGGATTGAAAGATTAACTGGACCTATAATGAAGGGACTTTCCGATTATGTTACGCCTTATTATGTGAGGCACAAGTACGACGGTACGATCACAAACCAAGTATGTTATCCTTTGGTTTCTTCTTTATTTGGGCAAGCCATCAGGCAACCAATAGGGGGAGATTTCGGAGTAGGTAAAAATATGATAGATGTTTATTTGAAAGCTGCCTCAAGTGTTGCCAAAACAGAGGTTGCAAGGTTTGGGATAGATATTTGGATGACTATAAATGCCATACTCAACTCCAACAAGAAGGTTTATCAGGCTGCTTTAGGTGCAAAAGTTCACGATCCTAAAGATCCAGGAGCTGATCTATCCCCTATGTTTAAGCAGGTAGTTGGGACCTTATTCGATATTATTGTAGATAGCGCTTCCAAATGGAAAGATATCGATTCTATTGAAGAAGCCCCAATATATGGTGAAATACCCCAAGTTGCTGTTGAACCTATCAACATCAACATAGAAAATTTGAAAAAGCAACTTTTAGAAGGTTTAAAAAACGAAGAATCCAAAAGATTGGCAAATGATCATTTAGGATTCATAATGGAAAAGAAGAAAGTACCACTTCAAATCTGGGTGGATATCTTATTCAATGCATTAATAGAGTATTCAAAAAACAAAGACAAAAAGTTGGTGGAATCCTTAGTACCTCTCTATTTTGGGAGAGTAGCTGATTTCGCTGAATTGACAAAAGATATGAACGAAGTAGAAGCTGAAAAAGTTATCAAAGATCAAATAAATCTGTTTGTTAATAAAAAAGACGAATTGATAGAAAAGTTATAGTCGATAAGAGGTGAGGAAGTTGGTAACTTCCAAAATCAAAGGGATATACAATTCTTTAACTAATAAAGAAAAGCAGGCAGCTCAGTATATAATCGAAAGGCCTGGCGATGTAATACACTACAGCATCACAGAATTATCCAATTGGGCCGGAACTAGTGAAACTACGATATACAGAGTTTTAAAAAAGGTTGGTTACTCGGGATATCAAAAATTTAAGTTGGAATTGGCAAGGGAATTGAGCACCCCTACACTTGACTCAAAAGAGTCAAAAGATCTTTTTGATATGATTTACAATAGGACTGTAAACGCCTTGACCGATATTCTAAGGCAAGTGGATAGAGATAAAATTACTCATGCCTCCGAAATAATTATGAACAGTAAAAAACTACTATTCTATGCGGTAGGAAGATCTTTTCCTATTGCTTTAGATGCTTCTTTGAAGTTTGCTGCCTTAGGATTTGCCTCCACTGCATATTCTGATCCACATATGCAAGTTATCGTGGCTTCCAATCTTGAAAAAGATGACGTAGTAATTGCTATCAGTCATTCTGGAGTTATCAGAGATACTTATAAATCCGCCCAAGTAGCCAAGGAAGCTGGTGCTTTCACCATAGGCATGACTGCAGGGGTTAACTCACCTTTATCAAAAATAGTTAATCTAGTTTTATATACCTCAGCTGAAATGCCTCAAGAAAGCGAATTTACCGTTAGCAGAATCGGAGAAATGTTCATGGTGGAACTTTTGTACAATTCAGTTGCTTCTAAGATGTCCCTCAAAAACAAAGAAAGTAGAATAAGTCAAGCGATGAAGACAAAAAAATTCAATTAACAAAAAAGGGGGGTAATCCCCCCTTATTTAGTTATAATAGTTCCCGTTTTTCCTTCCAAAGCATCAACCAATTTCGTTAAATCTGTAATTAAAGCTGATCTTCCAGTCTTGAGAACAAAATTTGTGCATGCCTCTATCTTCGGCAACATACTCCCTTTTGAGAAATGCCCTTCTTTCATATATTGTATTGCTTGGTTCACAGTCATTGAAGATATAGCTTGTTGATTGGGTTTATTGAAATTTATAAATACCTTTTCTACAGCGGTTAGAATTATGAACTCATCGGCGTCCAATTCTATAGCTAACAAAGCAGAGGCTCTATCCTTGTCTATAACACCTTCCACGCCTTTTAATTTGTTCTCTTCTTTTACTACTGGGATACCCCCACCACCCGCTGCTATGGTTATATTGTTGTCCTTTACCAATTGTTTAATAGCTCTTATCTCTACAATCTCTAACGGTTCTGGAGAAGGTACTACTCTTCGCCAACCTCTTCCGGCGTCTTCTACCATGCTCCAACCTTTTTCTTTAATGAAAGTGTTAGCTTCTTCTTCGGTGTAAAAGGGTCCAATAGGTTTTGAAGGGTTGTTAAAGGCTGGATCATTCTTATCAACAAGTACTTGGGTAACGATACTTGAAACATCTTTTTCAATATGTTCTGCTGTTAAAACATTTTTTAACATTTGGGAAATCATGTATCCTATATATCCCTGAGTCATAGCTCCGTTAACATCTAAAGGAAATGGAGGAATAACCTCTTTGGCTATATCTTGTTGAACTAGAATGTTTCCTACTTGAGGGCCATTTCCGTGAGTTATAACTATTTTATAATTTTTTTTTACTAGCTCAACTAGGCATTTTGCCGTGTTCTCTAAGTTTTTTAGCATATTTTCAGCGGTAGGAGATTCTTTTGGTTGGGATAAGGCATTTCCTCCTATTGCTACAATTGCAAGTTTTTCAGCCATTCCTATCAACCTACCAACGTTGCTACCATAACTGCTTTTATGGTATGCATTCTATTTTCTGCTTGGTCAAAAACTTTTGAGTACTTACTTTGAAACACTTCATCCGTAACTTCCATTTCTTTAATACCGTATTTCTGGTAAACATCGTATCCCATATCGGTTTTTGTATCATGAAAAGAAGGCAAACAATGAAGGAAAATAACTTCAGGATTGTTAGCCTTTTTTATCAATTCCATATTTACTTGGTAAGGTTTAAGTAATTTGATCCTCTCTTCAACTTTACTTTCTTCTCCCATAGAAATCCAGACATCAGTATAAATCACATCCGCGTTAGCAACAGCATCAACTTTGTCTGTGATGGTGATTTTTCCACCGTTTTCACTAGCTGTCATTTCCATTTCGCTTATCAGTTCTTTACTTGGAAAAAGTTCTTTTGGAGAAATAATTACAAAATCCATGCCCATTTTAGAGGCACCAATCATGAGTGCGTTTGCCATATTGTTTCTTCCATCACCAACGTACACAAACTTGATCTTATTAAGAGGTTTTTCAAAGTTTTCCATAATGGTTAAGAAATCTGCCAACACTTGGGTGGGATGATCTTCATCTGTCAAACCATTCCACACGGGAACACCTGAATATTTTGCTAAAATTTCTACCGTTTCTTGCTTGAAGCCTCTAAATTCTATACCATCGTAAAATCTTCCTAAAACTCTTGCCGTATCTTCTATTGACTCTTTCTTACCCATTTGACTGTTAGTTAGAAATGTAACGTTTGCCCCTTCATCGAAGGCAGCTACTTCAAAGGCGCATCTTGTTCTAGTTGATGTTTTTTCAAATAGCAAAACTATGTTCTTACCTTTTAATAAATCGCCCTTAATACCCATTCGCTTTTTGGCTTTTAGATCTTTTGAAAGATCCAGAAGATACTTTATCTCTTCTGGTGTGAAATCTTTCAACGTTAAAAGGCTTCTTCCTCTTAAATTGATAGGCATGCTTCTTTAATTCCTCCTTTTTATTCTTCCAAAACTTTTTTTAGTTTCTCAGGTTCTACCCTGAATGCTGAACCCTTACCCTGGAAAAAATGATGTTTTTCTATTAAGTGTAGCGATAATTCTGTGATAAGAAGTTCTTCTTTGTTATCTAAATTTTTAATTCTTAAATTAACTTTCCTAAAAATACCGTCTTCAAAGGGACAAGGTAAATGTCCTCTAGCTTCATCCACTTTTATAAGCCATTTATTGTCAACGGTTACAGGTTCTTCAAAGGTTTCTTTCCCTTTTTCAAAAAGGTATCTAATCTTTTTAAGGTCATCTTGTAAATTTATGTTTAAAGCCCTAATTTTTTCTTCATCACTTTCAATTATGTCAACCAAAAGTCTTTCATCATCACCTAAAAATCCATCAGCGGTTATAACTCCGGGCTTCATGTTTTCATAGGCTTTCTTTAAATCTTCAGTCATTTTCATTGAGGAAAAACACCTCCTTTTAATTACGCGAACTTATCATAATATATTTTATCCTCGGATATGCCGTTCGCTGTCATTACTTTAACACAGGCATTTATCATACCGGGGCTTCCACACAAATATCCTTCCTTTTGGGTATTTTGGTCCATTTTTTCTTTAAAATATTTTCCCAATACATCTGTTATAAGTCCCGTTTCTCCTTTCCAATTATCTTCAGGTTGTGGTTCTGAAAGTGCAGGAACAAAATGGAATCTGTCCCATTTCTTTTCCATGTCTTGAAAGAAATCCAGATAATAAAGATCTTTCAAGCTTCTTGCCCCGAAAAACAACCAGACGTTTCTGTTGGTTATTTCCCTTTCGAACATATCTGCAACGATAGATTTTATCGGAGCTAACCCTGAACCTCCTGCAACACATATCATATCTGCATCCGTATCTCTCATATAAAATTCACCGAAAGGACCAACCAATTCCATTTGATCATTTTCTTTTAGATATTTGTGAACATAAGTTGTCGCAATTCCACCTGGAACAAGTCTGATAAAAAATTCTATGGAATCTTTTTGACTTGGCGACGATGCAATGGAATATGCCCTTTGTGTATATTCGTTTATTTTCTCGTAGGGAGGTATAACCAATTGCATATACTGTCCAGCTTTAAACTCAATTTCATTGGGCTCGACAAGTTTAATTTTAACTTCTTTTATATCATATGTCAAATCATTTATTTTTTCAACCACACCTTTAAAAATTTTTGCAGAAAATAACTCTTCTGGAATTTCTATCGCTATGTCAGATTTTACTTTCACTTGACATGATAATCTTATATTTTGTTTCATTTCTTCTTCGTTTAAAAGGGGTGCTTCTGTAGGTAAAATTGGTCCTATATCTGATAAAACTTTTACCTTGCATGCCCCACAACTTCCCCTACCACCACATGCTGAAGGGATAAAGATGCCTTGCTCGGAAAGAGTAGTAAGTAGTGGAGCGCCTCCATTTACCTTTAACTCCTTTTTTCCATTATTGATATCGATCTTAACTTCACCATAATTGTTAACTACGCTATCAACAACCACAATCATAGCAGCTAAAACCGCACTCAATCCACCTATTATAAATGAAGCAACTAAAATTGCGTTCACATCAATCACCTCACTGTACGTTTAGCATACCGGAAAATCCCATAAAAGCCATCGCCATAAGTCCAATCGTGATTAAGGTAATTCCAGGTCCTTTTAACGGTCCCGGTACGGGAGATTTATCAACCTTTTTTCTTATTGCGGCTAGTGATATGATTGCTAACCACCAACCTAAGCCTGAACCAAGTCCAAATATAACTGATTGAAGGAAATTATAATTTCTAATCTGCATAAAAAGAGCTACACCCAGTATAGCACAATTAACAGTGATCAATGGAAGAAAAATACCTAAGCTCATGTACAAATTAGTTGACATCCTCTCTATAACCATTTCTGATATCTGAACTATTGCGGCAATAACTATTATGAACACTATGTATCTAAGATATTCTAAACCGAAAGGAATCAACAAATAATGGTATACAAGCCAATTAATTGCGGTAGTTATAGTCATAACAAAGGTTACTGCAAGACCCAACCCATTAGAAGAAGTGAAATCCTTTGAAACCGATATAAAGGAACACATTCCTAAAAAATTTGCAAGAAGTATGTTGCTTGTAAAAATAGAAGCAAAGAATAAAGATATCAAACCTACGTCAGGGGACATTATTTTTTAACCTCCTTTCTAAACATGTAACCTTTGAGTATCCATATAAAAATAGCTAACATAAAGAAGGCACTTGGAGGCATAACCATTATAGTCCAATTTACAAAGTTATCTGGTAATACTTGAAATCCAAAAACTGTTCCAAAGCCCAATAACTCCCTCACAAATGCAACCATCAAAAGAACATACATATACCCTATTCCACTAGTTAAACCATCCCACAGAGAAAGTAATGGAGGGTTAGATTGAGCAAAAGCTTCTGTTCTTCCCATTATTATACAATTAGTTATGATCAAACCTACGTAAGGTCCCAAGGCTCTACTGACATCAGGTACATAAGCCCGTAGAACGATATCAACAATTATAACATAAAAAGATATTATCAAAGTTTGGGCTATCATTCTGACTTTCCTAGGAATGAAAGATTTTAACAAAGAAACCGTCAACGCCGATAAGCCTGTCACAAAAACGACTCCCAGAGTCATAATGGATGTGTTTATTAAAGTGTTAGTTACCGCTAATGTGGAACATATTCCGAGTATTTGGATGAATACAGGATTGTTATACCATAAATTATCTTTAGCAATTTCTATCCAACTTTTCTGAGCCATTAACTATTCACCCCCAGAATATCTTTCAAATTTGCAATCGTCTCGTTTACAATTCTTTGAATAGACTCAGAAGTTCTTGTTGCACCGGTTATTGCATCAACTTGTCCGTTTTCGTAGTCGTAGTCCCCGGAACCTTGCCCAGTTACTACTCTTATTTGACTGTCTATAATTTTAAGACCGGAAAACTGCCTTTTGAACCAATCTTCTTCTATCCTTCCTCCCAATCCAGGTGTTTCGTTTTGAGATATAAAATCAATGCCAACAATTCTAGAAACATCTTCGTTCACAGCTAAGACACCCGTGATAGTGCCCCATAGTCCACTACCAGTGAAGATGGTAGCATAGACATTTTGTCCGTTTACTTCGGCAGTGTATAGTTGAGAGCCATTAATAGATTCAGTTGAAACCATAGAGTTGTATTTTTGAAAGGCTTCTTCATCACTTTCATAAGATATACCCATTGCAGATAATATTGCTTTAATTTGGAACAATTCTTGATTCCTTGCTACAGTATCTTTTGTTAGTTCATTTGCTACTGCCAAAACGAAAACAAACACAAAAGAAATAATAAATGTGAATATAATGGTATAAACTCTACCTTCCCTTTTCATGCTTTCACCTTCTTTTGAGCAAAAGCTGTATCCAACAAAGCAGCAAAGGTGTTACCCATTAACACTCCAAAACTCGTACCTTCAGGGAAAAGAGAAAACGTTCTAATAAGTACAGCCGTAACTCCTATTATAATGCCATAAAACCATTTAGAAGTTTCATTTTTTGGTGCAGTTACAGGATCTGTTGCCATAAAAACGGTCACAAACATGAAGCTTCCAGAAAGTAAGAATTCTAAAGGATAAGAGGCTTCCGGTATGCCTATTAAAGAAAAAAGGCCTGTCAATATAGAAGCACTCAAGAATGTGGATAACATAATTTTCCAACTAGCGGTTTTTGTGGCGATGAGATAAATTGCAGCGATAAGTATTAGAAATATAGGACCTTCTCCCATTGAACCTGATCTGAGTCCAAAAAATAATTCAAACAAGCCGAAACTTTCACCATTTGCTAAAACTTGTAGAGGTGTTGCTGAGGTTAAGATATCAGATGTCGCTCTCCCAAAATTTCCCGGTTGAAGCCATGATTGGGTCATAATATTTGGAAAGGTTATGTAAATAAAAAGTCTACCAGCAATGGCTGGATTAAAAATATTTCTTCCAAAACCCCCATAAACTTCTTTTGCAAATAAAACACCAAAAATAATCCCAATACTGGCGATCCACCAAGGCGTTGCAGGAGGAAGGGATAAGACGAATAAAGTACTGGTGACTAATACAGCTTCGCTAACTTGCCGTTTTTGTCTTTTTTCCATAATGTACTCTGTCAAAATCCCAAAACCATAAACAAATATAGATAGAAAAATCAATCTCCATCCGTACATGTAAAAAGCAAAAGCGTAGACAGGTATCAGTGAGTACAGTACCCTTCTCATCATAACCTGTTTTTGGGAAAAGCCTGATGCCACATGAACACCCCCTTAATTAAATCTAAATTAATAAATCTATTGATATTTTAACATATATGACCTTAGATATCAACGATTCATTTTATCAATTTGTAAGAATTAAAAAAGGGCGAAAAAATTCGCCCCTTTGATTTTCTAAAGTTTATTAGTTTTGATATAAAACGTAAGCGGATAAAGGTGACACTTCGATTGTTCCTTCCACTACATCCAGTGTTTCGGTACCAGCTGTGTTTTCATTTACAACTAAATTCCATTCGCCTTCAGGTAGTGTGATTTGAACAGAAGATTCTGGTTCTGCATTGTAGACAGCCACAATATTTTTCCATGGATCGTTGTTTGCATTATCTTTTATGATAAAAGCAACGGTTTTTCTATATTCTTTAGGTAGTTCGAAAAATTCAATGTGAGCTATTATATCTTCACTATTGGTCATTCTAAAAGCAGGATGAGCTTTTCTTAATTCTATCATACCTTGGTAATACTCAAATATATCGTAAAATTCGCTTTTCCTGTTCCAGTCGTATACGTTTGGTTCTAAAACATTGTATGGGTTATGATTACCGTTCTTAGTCCTTGCAAAATCCACCCCACCGTGTAAGAAGGGTATACCCTGCATCGTTAAGATCATTGCATTGGAGAATTTTTGAGAGGCTTTTAAGGTTTCTAAAGTTTGTGGGTCTAACTCTTCTTCCCACGGTTTTACACCGAGAGCAAGTGCATTTTTATCCCATAAGGTATGGTTATCATGGTTGGAAACGTAGTTCATAGTTTCTTGTGGGTCTTGTGCCCATGATCTTATTGTGCTGTCGTATTCAATAGATCCGACAACACCTCTTTTTATCTTTGTTTGTTGTCCTGCAGCCCCTAATCCAAAACCTTTGACCTCAGGTTCAAATACGCTTCCCCTAATAGCGTCTCTAACATCATCGTTGAATACAGCTACCTCTAAACCTTTTTGGTCTCCTTTGCCAAACGTTATTTGACCGCCACCAGTCCATGGTTCTCCATACAAAAGTACGTCTGGTAGTAGGGCATGTAATTCTTCTGATATTGTTTTTACCGTTTCTTTGTCGAATAATCCTAATAAATCGAATCTGAATCCATCAACATGATACTCATCGACCCAATACTTTAAACTATCTACTATGTATTTTCTCACCATGAACCTTTCCGTGGCTACTTCGTTCCCCACTCCAGATCCATTTGTATATTTCCCAGATTGATCAGTACGGTAATAGAAGTAAGGAACCGTTTGATCGAAAGGTGAATTTTTTCCAACTTGGTATGTATGGTTGTACACAACATCCATCACAACCCTTATACCGTTTTCGTGAAAAGTTTTGACTACGGTTTTCACTTCATTTATTCTCTTTAATGGATCGTATGGATCTGTCGAATAAATACCTTCTGGAACATTGTATACTAAGGGATCGTATCCCCAACCGTATTGCTCATCGAATTTAGTTTCATCTAAAGAACCAGCATCTTGAATAGGCATAATGTGAACGTGAGTAACTCCAAGTTCCTTTAGGTGTGATAATCCTGTTTTCACACCTGTGGGGGATTGTGTATTGTCTACAGTCAATCCAAGATATTTACCCCTGTACTCTTCTGGAACTCCAGAGCTTTCATCTATTGTAAAATCTTTTACATGAATTTCATAAACAATTGCATCTTCAGGATTTTTAAGAACAGGTCTTGTATCGTTATTCCAACCTACTGGGTCTGTATCATTCAAATCTATAATAGCTGATTTCGCGGAATTGACGGCAAGAGCTGTGGAATAAATATCTATTGTTCTTCTTGTTTCGCCATAAGATACGAACTCATATAGATAATATTGCCCTTTTAAATCACCGTTCATAGTGGCATGCCAAACTCCGTTATCGTTTTTTGACATGGGAACTTCTTTATAGGGTTCTTCATCCAAATAATCATGGAAAAGTAGTACCTTTGCTTCTGAGGATACTGGGGACCAAACTTTAAATTCTGTTTTAGCTGGAGAATAAACCGCTCCTAAATCGTTCCCATAGTAATGAAAAACCTCATCATCTAAAATATTACGCATAATCACATAATTTTCTGATACATATCCTTCTATATCTATTTTATACAATTTATCCACATCCTGGGAAGATATTGGATTAGCTAGTTTTATTGTAATATTTGAGGTAACAGAAATATCGGTGGGATCGGTTTTATAAACATCTGATACATCCATAGCAATAGGATCAGAACCATCGACCTGATAAAAGTGGACTTTTCCTTCCCACTCTTTTGTATCAAAGGGTACCGTTAGACTAACCTTTATTTCATCGAAAGAATCCATGATAGCTGCATTTACTCGGGGACTTAAGTCAAGGTTTTTAGGATCGGTATAGTAATTCTCTACTCCAGATAAGACCCATATTTCAGCAACTCCGCTTTCAGGTATACTCACGAATCTATCCATTGAAATATCTTTTTCCCAACTATCTGTTCTTACAATGAACCCCAACTCCTCATGTTTTTCCTCAAATTTGACAATCGCATACTTACCAAAACTATCCTCACCTTCAAATAAATATCTAGCGCCTTCTTTGGAAACAGGTTTACTTGGCCAAATCCAAAGATTCCAAGGTTCATAATCACCATCAGGTCTGTGATAGTGTACGATCAAAACGGTCTGTGCGTCAAAGTTAGCAGCGGTTTTCCCTTCAGAAAGGCTTACAAAATTGTTAGGATTTGTACTTTCAACCTCTTTAGGCAAAGCTTGAGTTTGTGTGGCTTGATCTGCTTGCGCGGAACAACCTAACAACAAAGAAATTAAGAAGAATACTAGCAAAAAGTAACCTACTTTCCTCATAAATACCGACCTCCTTTTGAAGTTGTGATATAGTGAAAAGGTTTCCACAATATAGAAAAAAATAATAATATCTTCTATGTTTCTCTTTCTACTATTTTTGCTTCCAATTTGTAATGTTCAGCTTTTTCTCTTCCTTCCATGGAAGAGACGAACATCTCATAAGCAATTTCGACCATTTCGCTAATCGGTTGTCTAATCGTTGTTAATTGAAATAGCCTACTGATAGGAAGATTGTCAACAGCTATCAATGAATAATCCTTTTTTGGATACATATTCATTTCTTCCAAGTATTTTTTGACACCTACTCCAATCATGTCACATGTTGCAAAAATGGATGAATATTTTCTGGGGCGCCTTTTTATAAGGGTTCCAATCGCTTTATACCCCCCATCCCACAATAAATCGCTGTATATAACATTTACTTTTTTATTGTGCTCTTCCATAACTTCTAAAAAACCTTCGTCTCTTTTTTTGAAGACAAAAGAGGTAAATTCATTGTTGAGCTCCTTAAAAGTAACTAAATAGAAAGTACTATTTGCAGGTGAATTATTTATGAGATATTGAGCGGCTGTTTTCCCAACTTGATAATTATCAACGTATACAGAATCGAATCTCTCATCATATGAATCGATCAATATTATTTTCTTAGGGGGAATTCTGTTCTGAAAAATGCTTGAAACGGAAAGAGAAGAGATGAATACCCCGTCTGTTTGATAAATTAAATCGGTATTTTGCTTGATTTTTTCCAGAGATATCTGATCTATAAGAGGAAAAACTATCAACCTATAATTATTTCGAGAAATTTTCTTTTCAAGTAGAGAATACATGATTCCATAAAATTCGTTTCCCATGTCTGGTGTCACAAAAGAAAGAGAATTTATATTTTTTGAAGATAACGTTCTAGCGTTAATGTTGGGAGAATATCCCAACTCTTCTATAATTTCTAGAACTTTTTCTTTGGTCTTTTCGCTTACCTTTTCGGAATTATTTAATACCCTTGAAACTGTTGCTATTCCGACGTTGGCGAGTCGTGCTACGTCTTTAATAGTGGGATTTGGATTTCTCTTTTTCTCTTTCACAATATTCACCTCGGAATCATAATTATATATATAGCGGAGCTTCAGCCCTACATTAAGGGGCAAGCCCCTTAAAAACCCCGAATTCAATACATCATTTGCAAAGCAAATGAGATTAGGAAAGTTATTCAAAAACATTACGAAAAAAACCATTTTGCATAAAACTGCAAAAAAACATAGTTTGCAAATTGCAGCAAACGCTCCCCACCCTAAAAGATAAAAGAGTTTTTGCCCCTTCTCCAAGCTCCTTTACCTAAAGGATAAAGGAGTATTTGCCCCTTCGCCCCGCTTTCCACCAATAAGGAACCGTTTCCTTTTTTACTCAATCTTATTTTACCTTTTTGATTAAAAAAAAGCTAATCAAATTATTCCTGATTAGAGACGATTATAGGCGATTATCATCGAATAAGTGAGAAAAACTTCGTTTTTCTCTATTTTAAGAAATTTGAAAAAGGTTTGCATAACGTTTATTCGTATGATATAATAAAAAAGGAATTATAAAATTTCATTGATAATCTAAGTTATAAAGAGGAGGAAATTTATGGGTTTTCTAGGAGTCTTGCTTATAATTATTCATATCATTTTAGCTTTAGGAGTAATCTACTTTGCACTGCAAAGAATGCAAAAAAACAGTGAAATAGGTGGGGCATTTGGTGCAGGCGGTTCTGCCACCAATTTTGGAAGAGAAAAAGGGCTAGATAAAACCTCCAAAATTGCTCTAGCTTTTGGCATACTTTTCATGATCAACTGTTTTTTGGTAACTTGGATAATAGCTTAAAGGAGGAACCAATATTTGAACCCTGAAGACCAACTTAGAATTATACAAGAAGATTCCGTCGATCTTATTACACCAGAAGATTTTTTGAACAAATTAAGAGAAAAAGGCCAATTAAAAGTTAAGTTGGGAGTGGATCCTTCTAGAGCAGATCTTCACTTAGGCCATGCTGTTGTTTTAAGAAAGTTAAAACAGTTTCAAGAGTTAGGTCATATAGTTTACTTAATAATCGGGGATTTCACGGCAAGAATAGGAGACCCTTCTGGAAGATCAAAAACTAGGCCTTTACTTTCTGAAGATGAAGTCCGAGAAAATTCAAAGACATACGTTGAACAAGCTTTTAGAATTCTTCACCCCGATAAAACTGTGGTAAAATTTAACAGCGAATGGCTTTCCAAATTATCTTTTGCTGATATAATTAACCTATCATCAAGATACACAGTTGCCAGGATGCTTGAAAGAGATGATTTCAGTAAAAGGTTAAAAGAAAATCAGCCTATAAGTATATCTGAATTTTTGTATCCTTTAGCACAAGCGTATGATTCTATTGTTATTGAAGCTGATGTGGAACTTGGAGGTACAGACCAACTTTTCAATCTTTTAGTTGGAAGAAAGCTTCAAGAAGAGTTCGGTCAGTCCCCACAAGTGGTGCTTACAATGCCTTTGATTGAAGGAACAGATGGGTACCTAAAGATGAGTAAAAGTTACGACAATTATATAGCTTTTAACGATTCTCCACAAGATATTTTCGGTAAAGTTATGTCTATTCCTGATCATCTTATTATTAAGTATATGAAATATTTAACAGATACTCCAAAAGATAAAATAAAAGATATTGAAAATCAAATGAAGAGTGAAGAAGTGAATCCAAGAGATATTAAAATGGTTTTAGCAGAAGAAATAGTTAATTTGTTATATAATAAAGAAGAAGCAGAAAAAGCTAAACAAAACTTTGTCTCAATCTTCCAGAAAAGAGAAATGCCCGAAGATTTGCCAGAGATTCAAATTAAAAGTGGAGAAACGATTTTAGACATAGTTTCCAAGACCAACGTTTACGATAGCAACAGTGAAATAAAAAGGGCTATAATGCAAGGTGCCATTAGAATCAACGACGAAAAAATAAAGGATTTCAAAGATGTTGTTGATTGTGATGATGGAGCTATATTAAGAGTTGGGAAAAAGAGTTTTTTTAAAATAAAAAAGATGAAATAGATTTTGCAAAATTTCTTTAAATATAGTATAATATAGTGACGGTTTTTTGAGAAAAGTAGTTTTTTATCAAATCAAAATCATAAAAGGGGGTAAGGAAGAATGAAGAAAACGCTTGCTTTATTTGCAGTAATGGTATTTGTGGTGTCTGCTTTTTCACTTGGCTTCACCGACGTAGGAGAGGATCATTGGGCGTATGATTACGTTACGAAGCTGGTAGAAAAAGGTGTAATTCCTGTAGACGAACCAACATTTAGAGGCTATGAACCTTTGACAAGGTCGGATGCAGCAGTTTGGATGTCGAGGTTGGTAACTTATTTAGAAAACTCTCCTGAAATCGCAAAGACGAGCGATTTAGCCTATTTGGAAGTCAAAGTAGACGATCTTTCAAAGAAAGTAAATAGCGTTGAAAGTCAGTTCAATTCATTGAATGAGCAGTTGCAAGCGAATGATCTTTTATCTGATCTGCAGGCAACGTATCAAGATGTTAAAAAGACAGCCTATAGAGCCAAAAACATTGGTGATGCTTTAGAGACTGATCTGTTGGCAGTTAGTCAGGACGTAGCTGGTTTAAAGGCAACGGTTAGTCAATTAGAGGTAACGGTAGAAGAAACAAAGAGTTTAGCTGAACAAAACCAAATGTTTGTCAAAGCATTGCCTTCGCTTTCTCAGAAAGTAGCTTCAAACGAAGAAAGGATTGCTTCACTTGAAGAATTCAAAACAACCATGGCAAAGCAACATTTGAATCTCAAATACGATACTTACGACAAGATCGACGAATTAAGCAACAGGGTATCTACAAATGAAGAGCAAATCGCATCTTTGTCTCAAGAGTTAGCAGAAGTACAAACTTTAGCCCACCAAAATCAGATGTATGCTACGTCTTTATTACCCAATCTTTCGAAACAAGTAACTGCTAACGAAGCAAAGATAACAGAGTTAAGTCAACAAGTTGAAGCTCAAAATGCAGAAATAGCAAAAGCGCAAGATAAAACAATGTTATGGCTAGTCGCTGGTTTGGGAGTTATTTTAGGTGCCGTTGGAATTTTCATGCCTCAATAAAATATTAACAAATATATGATTCATATTGACAAGTACTATGGATGTTTGCTATAATAGTAAGGATTTTTTAAAAAATTAAATCAAAAGTAGAAGGGGGTTTTTGTATGAAGAAAGTTTTATTGTCTTTGTTGGTAGTTTTTTCTGCACTAGCGCTTTTTGCGTTAGAGCCAGTGTATGATGTTAGTGGTACGGCGGGTTTTGAGTTCAAAATGGATGAAAGTGCATTGGATATTGAATCGGTGTTGGACTATGATGTTAGTATGGATATTAGTTTTACTACAACACTTCCGGCAACTTTAACAGCAGGTTTTACGTTTTCACCTGTAACTGTTACTAAGGATGCCTCAGGTTATGTTACTGATGTATCACCAGCATTATCCTTAAACTACGTTCAATCTGAACAAGAAGCATGGTTATTAAGATTCGAACCCAATGTTATTGGTTTAAGTAACTACACTATGAGCGGGTTTACTACGGGTGTGGGTTCTTTAAAACTCGGTTTGACAGATTACGGAGTTAATGTAGTATTAGCAGATAGAGTAGCTGGAGACGTTACCGAGCATGCTACAGGAGACTTCGCTATTCCTGCAAACTGGATTTTAGGTGCTAGTTACGATCTCGACGTAAGTGGAGTAAAGGGACTTGTGGCTGGAGCTTTCAAATTTGTAGATGCTACTAACAACAGAGTTACCGTTGAAGGGAAAGTTACAGAAGTACCAGTTCCAGGTGAGTTAAGTGCCGATTTAGTCTTTGGCATGTTGAATTTCGATGATTCTGGCGCCGCTTCATCTGCTACGGCATATAGGGTAGATGCGGCCTATGAATACCCATACAAAATGGAACCAATAACAGTTACACCTCACGTTGGTTTCACATGGCAGAATAATTTAGGAACGGTTTATGCCGAAGAAGTTACAAATGGCGCCGATTTTTCCGTTGCAGACACACAAGCAGTTACAGCAGGAGCAGATTTGAGCTATCTTGCGGACCCATTGACTGTTGATTTAACTGATACATTAACAATAAACTTGTTAGAAGCAACTCCTGTGTATTCCTTGGCTCTTACTCCAGCCGTTGATTACGCTATTTCCGATCTAAGTTCCGCAGGAGTAGAGGTACCTGTTACAATTGCTGACTTAACTGACTTCGCAAGTACATTATCTATTACGCCTCATGGATATTTAACCTATGGTGTAACTGAAGTTCCTGTAACTTTAGGTGCCGATGTTTACTATTTCTTTGAAGATGGAGAACAAGCAGCAAACCCAATAGCGTATATAGCTAACGTATCTTATGCTTTCACTGACAATGTTTCTGCTGGAGCTCACCTTGGCAATGAAACTTTGGATGCTGATGGTAATTTAGTAGGAGCCGCCGAATTAACAGACTTACATTGGTATCTATATCTCAAAGCTGAGTTTGAATTCTAAGATAATTGATAAATCAAAAAGCTGGCTTTAAAAAAGCCAGCTTTTTTATTATTTGAAGTTTTAGAAAAAAATCTTATTTTTCATAAATTAATTCTATACCCACTTGTTCCAATTTTTCGTGTATGTTTTCATATCCTCTAAAGATATGATCCACATTCGAAATAATTGTTTCTCCTTCTGCAACGAGTCCAGCTATAAGTAAAGCTGCTGCGGCTCTAAGATCTGTAGCTTCTACAGGCGCTCCCGATAGTTTGTTTACTCCTTCTATAATTGCCGTGTTGTCTTCTACCCTAATCTTAGCACCCATTCTGTTCAATTCGTCAATATGGTAAAATCTACTTTTAAACACAGTTTCCGTTATTGTAGATCTCCCTGGGACCAAAGATAAAAATGTTGTGATCTGAGGCTGCAAATCTGTTGGAAAGCCTGGAAAAGGAGCTGTCTCCATGCTGATACTATTCAAGGTGTTAAGAAGAGTTTCCGCTACTTTTACTTCTCTTTTTTTCTCGTCGTAATCTATTGGGCTTCCAATATTATCAAACACTGAGAATAAACTATTTAGATGTTCAGCAGATACATTTTTTATGGTTAGTTTTTCGCCCACGAGTTTACCTAGTATGATGTATGTACCAGCTTCAATTCTGTCAGGAATTATGGTGTATTTTACCCCCGATAATTTTTTTACGCCTTCAATCTTCAATATTGAGGTTCCACCGCCTGTTATCTTAGCTCCCATTTTATTTAGAAAGTTTACTAAATCAGTTACTTCTGGCTCTATAGCGCAATTGGTGATAGTCGTTTTTACGCCTTCTAATAAGCAAGCGGTGGTCAAAACGTGTTCTGTAGCTCCAACACTTGGAAACGGTAGAGATATATTTATTTGGTTGTTGGGTTTGTTCAATTTACTTGTTACGAAACCGTGTTCTATAGAACTTTCAACACCCAACTTCTTTAAACCCTCTAAATGAAAGTCCACAGGTCTTGCACCGATCGAACAACCACCTGGAAGGGCAACTTTTGCATAACCATTTCTAAGGGTTAATGGACCGTAAACGTTGAAAGAAGCCCTCATTTTTCTTACGGGTTCATACGGGATCTCAGAATTGATAGTTCCGGAGCTTTTAATTATAAGTTGATCATCGAAACGTTCGATTTCTTTCCCCGCACTTTCTAGTATTTCAATCATAGTTCTAACGTCGGCTAAATCTGGAACATTCCTTAACTCAATGTCATCATCAGTGAGTAAAGAAGCTCCCATTATTGGCAACACAGCATTTTTTGAGCCGGAAACGGTCAAAGTGCCTTGTGCCTTTTGAGGTCCTTTTATGATCATTTTTCCAGATGTATCTAATCCAATACTTTTCAATTTAAGCCCCCCTAAGAAATAATGAAAGAACATTTACCAATTTTTATTTCCGGTAGGTAATAATTCACCAGAAAAAACCTTCCTTGCACTTTCTTCAACTGATTTGGAAAAATACGTTACCGATTTTAAATCTGTAGTATTTATTTTTCTATATAATAAGTTTTCTCCTTCATCTCGCCATCCCGTTAATACGATGCTATTGTTAAAAATTTCCTGAATTGTTTCTTCGAGAGTATCTTTACCGTAATTCCACGGAAGTGAAAATAGATTGTTTTTCTGCAAATAAAGATTATTACCATCAAAAAAGATATCCACATTTTTTATTTGATCTGAATAAGTATAAAACGATCCACTCTTTTGAAGTAATGATTGTGTGGCATTTCTATCGTCTTTGGAGGTTATAATGATTACAGGGGTGACACCACTTGTTTCTAATCCTCTTATCATTCTATAGAGGATTTCAGATATCAAATAAGGTGAATTTCCAATATACTTTAAAGGTTCATCAGTATCTTCTTCCAAAACCATTAAATTACCAAAAACAACAAAATCAATTCCCAAATTTTTAAGGTGATAACCTAATTCTCTTGAAAAATTCTGAATTAAAGAAAAGTTTCTAACTGCTCCTAACGCCAAATAACAAAGTTCGGGATCTATCTCATTTAAATCCAAAAAATAGCCCACGATGTAATTTGGGTCTAATTCAGCATTTTCAATATCGGTTAAAGTATGAAAAAATTTTCCAACTATTTGATTATCCTCTTGTATTATATCGTATATACTTCCAAAAGTAAAGCTAAGAATTAACATTGTCGAGATCATCAGCCAGTATCTTTTCAATGGCATATGCCACACCATCCTCATCGTTACTTGGTAACAAGTAATTTGCTACTTTTTTTACATCTTCTTTAGCGTTTCCCATCGCGAAACTGTTTTTTGTTAATTCAAGCATGTCTATATCGTTTTCGGAATCACCAAAAACGTAAAGAGTATTTGGATCTAAGTTGTAGATTTTTGAAATTATCTTCAAGCTATTTCCTTTGGAGACACCGTAAGGAATAAAGTCCAAGTAGGTATCCCAAGATTTCATTAGGTTAAACTCTCTTTGGAATTCTTTTTCCGCTAATTTTTTAACGAGGTCTATTTTATCAGACTCTCCAATTGCTAATATTTTTAATGTTGGGTGAGATGAGTTTTCTATTTCAGCTATTAAATCATCTATCAGTACGTAATCAACAAATGAATGTTTAGAGTAATCTCTAATCTCTTTATCGTCTATTTCCGAAATAAGTTTATCGTTTATATAGATATGTCTGTGGATATTAAGGTCTCTAAGAAATTTTATACATTTAATTGCACTTTCATTTGCTACACCTTTTTCAAAAACTACTTTTCCATTGTGATCGACTATATATCCCCCGTTGTATGAGGAAATAATCACATTCCCTTTCAAAAAAGGTAGAAAGTTTTCCACTACGTACATAGTTGAAGCGTACATTCTTCCACTTGCTATTATTATAATATGTCCTTCTTCTTTCAACTTTTTCAAAGCTTGGTATGTTTTTGGCGAAATTCTTACCTCAGAATTTAAAAGAGTTCCATCTAAATCAAAAACAAAGGTTTTTTTCATATTCTTCCCCTTTCCAAACTGTAACTTTTTTAAAAACAAATTTCTTCTTTTATGAGTATTAGCGCCCCTTCTTTTATACTATTTTACCATATAAATCATTAATTATAAATTAATAAAGCAAACTAACAATGTTTTTCTTTTGCTTAAAGCCATCATAACAAATGTGTGGTATGATTTTTATAATCTAATTGAAGGGGGAGTGCCAGATGGATTTTGCTAAATTTGGTAGTAAATACATAGTTAGGTTGGATAAGGGAGAAGAAATCGTTTCAACGTTGAAAGACTTTTGTTCAAAAAATTCAATAAAATTGGGCACTGTATATGGTTTGGGTTCCACGAACGCTATAACTATTGGTTTGTTCAATACTCATGAAAAGAAATACTTTTCAAAAGAGTTTAAAGGAGATTTTGAAATTTTGAATCTCACAGGTAACATATCTACTATGAATGGAGAAACTTATTTGCATTTACATGTGAGTATCTCAGATTCTGATCTTCATTCTTATGGTGGCCATTTGAATTCTGCAATAGTTAGCGGAACCGCTGAAATAGTAGTTGAAAGTATAGAGGGTGCAGTAGATAGAAAATTTGATTCAGAAGTTGGTCTCAATTTGTATAATTTTAGGTGATAGTGAAGTCTATTTTGAGAAGGGAGCAAATAATTTGAATTTTATTGATACTCATTGCCATTTGTTACTCAAACAGTTTGATGATGATAGGCAAGAGATGTTGAAAAAAGCTAATGAAGAGTTGGATCTGTTGATAGAAGTTGGTATAAATGTAGAGTCTTCAAAAAGTGTCGTTGATTTTGTAAAAGATGAGGAAAAAATATTTGGAGCTGTCGGAATACATCCCACTGAAAGCCAGGATTTAAAGGAAACAGATTTAGATAAAATAAAAGAACTGGCAGGAAAGCCTAAGATTGTAGCTATTGGAGAAATTGGATTGGATTTTTATTGGGAAACGAATAAACAAGATCAGTATAAAAGTTTGGATGCACAATTAGATATTGCTGAAGAAATGGGCTTACCGGTAGTTTTCCATATTAGAGACGCATATGAAGAGGCATACAATTTCTTGCAGAAAAAAGGGTTGCCAGCAAGAAAAGGTGTCGTTCATTGTTTTTCAAGTGATTGGGAAATGGCTGAGAAATTCTTGGATTTGGGATTATATTTAGGTTTTGATGGGCCGATTACTTATCCAAAAAATAATAAATTGAGGGAAGTGGTTGAAAAAACACCTGTTGAAAGAATTTTACCTGAAACAGACTCACCATTTTTACCTCCCGTACCATACAGAGGAAAAAGAAACAACCCGACGTACGTAAAATATGTTTATGAGAAAATATCAGAAATAAAAGGGATTGATGTTGAAACTTTGAAAGAGATCACAAAAAGCAATGCTGAAAAGTTTTTCTTTAATAAGGGTTAAAGTGTCCCAATAATTTTAGTTTTTTCCCATTGATGGCATCTATTGTAGATATTCTTTTTTTACCAGGGAATTGTATCTCTTTTATCTTTACAGCCCCATTTTTACATTTTACAAGTATTCCGTCTTTTTCAATACCTATTATTGTTCCAGATCCTTCTTTATTTTCTATGGTCAACAAATTAGCAGAAAATTCTGACCCAAATATCTTTACCTCTTCTTTTTCGTAGACGCTTCTTACCCCGGGGTATGGATCGTAAGCTCTAATCTTGTTATGAACCTTTATAGCATCATTATTAAAATCTACAATTAGATCTTCTTTTGTAATTTTTTCTGCATATGAGGCTTCTTCTTCGTTTTGTAGTTTCAAAGTTAAATGATCGAATGAGTTCAAAAACTCTAAAACAGTTTCTTTTGCAAGTGATAATAATTTTTCATAAACAACACCATAGTTGTCGTTTATTTCAATGGGGACACGTTTTTGAATGGCAATATCTCCTGCATCCAGAATTTCTACCATCTTGAAAATACTGATTCCTGTTTCTTTTTCTCCATTTTCTATAGCTCGTTGAATTGGGGCTGCTCCTCTATATTTCGGAAGTAGAGAAGCATGTACGTTCCAACACCCTTTTGTTGGCAGTTTTAAAACATTTGTTTTTAATATTTTCCCAAAAGCAGCGGTGATAATAATGTCAGGGTTCAGTTCTTTCAAAAAATTAAACCCCTCTCCCTTATTAACGCTTTTTGGTTGAAATACCGGGACATTGTATTTTAGGGCAACTTCCTTAACCGCTGGTGGTTGAAACTTTTTTCCCCGCCCTTTAGGTTTGTCAGGTTGGGAAAATACTCCAACAACATTGAAATTGTTTTTTATTAATTCTTCCAAAACTTGGGCACCAAAATCAGGTGTTCCCATGAAAACAATTTTAAAATCCTTACTATTTGTCATGTTTTTACCGTTTCACCTAACTCTAATGCACGTTCTTTACCTTTTTCTATAAGTCTGTTCAGTTCCTTTTTCAATCGGGCTTTCTTTACGATAGATAATTTGTCTGTGAATAAAATACCATCGAGATGATCTGTTTCATGTTGAAATATTCTTGCCTGATACCCGTGAAGTTCTTCCTCTATAACGTTGCCACTTAAATCCTGATAACGCACCCTCACACCTTCAGGTCTAACAACATCTTCAAATATATCAGGAATGCTTAGGCATCCTTCTTCAAAGCTAACCTCTTCTCCTAAGAACTCTATTATTTCGGGATTAATAACAACTTTTTTGCCCTTTTCATTTTCTTCCCGAGAATCCATGATGAAAAACCTCAAAGATATTCCCACTTGAGGTGCAGCTAAACCAACTCCATCGTATAGATACATTGTAGAAAACATCTCATCAATGACATCTTTTAAATTGTCATCGAAATTTTCCACTTTTTTTGCCCTTTTTCTTAAAACAGGGTCTCCAATAAGTCTAATTTCCATCTCTTTAAACCTCCAACCGTGATTTTAATTCATCTATAAAATCATATTTTGTCATGAAAACACTTAGCGGCGTTACAGCAACATAACCTAGATTTATTACGTTGTAATCTGAATTGTCATCGTTATCATCTTCTATGATATTTCCCAACATCCAATAATAAGAATTCCCAAAAGGATCTTTTCTTTCTTCAAAGTAATCTTGGTATCTTCTTCTACTCTGCTTGGTAATTTTTATCCCCTTCATTTCATCGTAAGGGATTTTTGGGATATTGACATTTAATGTAGTAAATTCTGGCCAATTGTTCAAATCTAATTTTTCCAATATGTTCAAAACAACCTTTGCTCCATCTTCAAAGTTAGGATTGGAAAAGTCAACACATGAAACAGCGATAGAAGGATAACCACCAACAGCGCCTTCCAACGCCGCAGAAACGGTACCAGAATAAAGGACATCTGTTCCAAGATTGGCTCCCCTATTTATACCGGAGATTACCACGTCGAAATGTATGTCTTTATATATCGCGTCTAATCCAATTTTAACACAATCGGCAGGTGTTCCATTCACTGCGTGACCAAAGAAAGTATCTCCAAACTTAACTTTTTTAGCCCAAAGAGGGTTTCTCACTGTAATTCCATGCCCTGTTGCACTTCTTTCGATGTCGGGAGCGACAACGTAAACATCATGCTTTTGCTGGAGATAAGTTTTTAGTGTGATAATACCTGGAGACATTATTCCATCATCATTTGAAAGTAAAATATTCACAAGTCTTTCTACTCCTTTTTTAAATATATCTATTAATTTGCTTTTTATAATTTTAACATATTTAGATTATAATTCATTAAATACTTAATTAATTTTGCTGAACTGTGCAAAATGCCTTTTTGTAATGCCTTAGAAATAATTACCAATAGCTCACTTGCTTCGCAAATGATGTTTGCAAATGATGTTTGCAAATGACGTACACAAATCTGGTATAATAAATATAAAAGGCAATATTTTACATAAGGAGACCAATTTTGAAAGTTTTAGGTGTAGTTGTTGAATACAATCCCTTTCATAATGGACACCTTCATCATTTGAGAGAAGCTAAAACTTTAATTAACCCTGATTACACAATCGCTGTGATGAGTGGGAATTTTGTCCAAAGAGGAGAACCTGCGATCTTGGATAAGTTTTCGCGTGCAGAAGTTGCGGTAAATATGGGAGTAGACATCGTCTTCGAATTGCCTTTTGTCTATTGTATACAAGATGCAAGTGGCTTCGCTATGGGGTCCATAGGCGTATTAGAGAGAACCAATGTTGTTACAGATATAGTTTTTGGTAGTGAATCGAGTAATTTAGAAGTTTTGGATAAAATATCGAACATTTTATACGAACAACCCAAAACTTTTAAAAAGTTACTCAATAAACATTTAAAAAAAGGTTTATCTTTTCCAAATGCTCGAAAGTTTGCCTTAGTCGAGTATTTAGAATCTTCAAATTACGAACCCAATGTGATAGACATATTAGAACAATCAAACGATATCTTAGGTTTAGAGTATTTAAATGCCTTAAAATTATATGATTCAAAGATTATTCCACACACTATTCAAAGAATAAAAGCTGAATATAATCAAAAAGAATTCACAGGTGAAATTTCCAGTGCCACTGCGATACGAAATCTTATAGAAAAAAACGAGATGAACAAAGTTAGACAGGGGGTTCCATCCCTTTCATATGAAGTTCTTCGCAGGGAGATTGAGAAAGGTAAGGCTCCAATCATGTTTGAAGATATGAGAGATATGATTTTAGGTAAGCTGCGAATGATGAAAAAAGAAGAATTAATACAAATAGACGGTGTAAAAGAAGGATTAGAAACTAGATATTCAAAATTTTCGAAAATAAGTTCCAACCTCACAGAATTAGTAAACCACGTCAAGACGAAAAGGTTTACGTTGACGCGAGTAAAAAGAACGCTTTTAAAGATTTTTTTTGATTTAAAAGAAAGAGACGTGAAATTATACAACAATCACGGACCACAATATTTAAGGGTTTTAGCCTTCACAGAGAAGGGGCAAGAGTTACTTGGTAAAATGAAAGATCTTTCTGCTTATCCAATTATTACTACCCCATCGACATACAGAAAAATATATAATAGATTAAACGACAATTTATTATCAAGCAAAAAAAGGTATCAAAGTATTCCTGAAATCTATTTAAATCAGATTGAATACGATTTTTTGGCAAGTAATATTTACACCTTATTATTCAAAAACAGGGATTTATCTTCATATGAACCTGATAAAAAGCAAAGGGTTATAATGTTATAATCAAAACATTTCGTTTTCGGAGGTTCTTCAATGGAAAAGATTCTTGTTATCGATTATGGTTCTCAGTACACTCAGCTTTTAGCAAAAAGGATTAGGGATCTGGGGGTATTTTCAGAAGTAATTCAGTATGACGATAATATATCCCTTAGCAATGTGAAAGGCATAATCTTATCCGGTGGACCTGACAGTGTTTATAATATCGATGCACCCGATATATCAGATGAAATTTTGAACGCTGAACTACCTATTTTAGGTATTTGTTATGGAATGCAACTTATAGCGAAGAAACTTGGCGGGAAGGTTGAACAAAGAGGTATAGCTGAGTATGGAAAAACGAAGATTAACATAACCGATCAATCCCTCTTATTTAAAAAGATTCCTAGTACATTTAACGTTTGGATGAGCCATAAGGATATGGTGAGTAAGGTTCCTGAGAAATTTAAAATTACTTCTCTCACCTCAAACAATATCATCTCTTCTTTTGAAAACGAATTAGAAAATATATACGGCATTCAATTTCACCCGGAAGTTAGACACACTGAATTCGGAACTGATATATTGAAAAATTTCATTCAGGGTATATGTGGTTTGAAAGGTTCTTGGACCTTGATGGATTTTGTTGAAAATAAGATAAAAGAAATAAAAGATACAATAGGTGATAAAAAGGCAATTATAGCTTTATCAGGTGGAGTAGATTCATCGGTTGCCGCTGTACTAACCCACAGGGCTATTGGCAACAACCTGAAAGCTATCTTTGTAAACCATGGTTTTTTGAGAATGAACGAAGTTGAAGAAGTTGAAAGCACGTTCAGAGATTATATGGGTTTGAATTTGACAACAGTAGACGCCCAGGAGCGATTTTTAAGCAAATTAAAAGGGGTCACCGATCCCGAACAAAAACGTAAGATCATAGGGGAAGAGTTTATAAGGGTTTTTGAGCAAGAAGCAAAAAAAGAAGAAGGTTGCGAGTATTTAATACAGGGAACAATATATTCAGATGTCATAGAAAGTGCAAAATCCGGGAAAAAGACATTCAAGATAAAGAGCCATCACAACGTGGGAGGGCTTCCAGAGGATATAGATTTAAAAATAGTGGAACCACTTAAAGAACTTTTCAAAGACGAAGTTAGAAGCGTTGGAGAAATCTTAGGTCTCCCAAGAGAGATACTGTACAGGCATCCATTTCCAGGACCGGGATTGGCGATTCGAATCATGGGAGAAATAAACGATGAAAAACTCACCATTTTAAAAAAGGTAGACAATATTTTTATAAACACCCTTAAAGAAACAGGCTGGTACGATAAAGTATGGCAGGCTTTCGCTGTTTTAATACCGGTAAAAACGGTTGGTATAACTGGGGATAAAAGAAGTTATGGCTATGTGGCAGCTTTAAGATCCGTTGATAGTGTGGAAGGAATGACTGCAGATTGGTCTAAGGTTCCCTTTGAAATTTTGGACTTAGTTTCCAGCAGAATAACCAACGAAGTTGAAGAAATTACAAGAGTGGTTTACGATATTTCATCAAAACCCCCTGCTACAATAGAATGGGAATAATTGGAGGTGTTTGAGTTTTGGATATTTATTTAGTAAGACATGGAGCTACACTTTGGAACAAAATGGGAATTTGGCAAGGTCAAAGAGACGTAGAGCTTGATGAAGAAGGAATTAGTCAGGCGAAGGCAACCGCAGAAAGATTTAAAGATATGAAAATAGATGCAATGTATACATCCGCTCTAAAAAGAGCTATTAAAACGGGAGAAATCATCAATCAATACCACAATTTGCAAATAGTAAAAGATCCTGATTTGAACGAATGTAATATAGGAAGTTGGGATGGGAAAAAGTTAGAAGAGATACTTCTTAATTACAAAGAAGAATTAGAATATTGGCATAAAGATATCTGGGCATTGGTGGAAGGTGTTGAGGCTTTAGGTGATGTTCAAAGAAGAGCGGTAAGGGCAATAAAAAGGATAGTTAAGGAGCATAACTTAGAGGATAGAATAGTGGTAGTTGCACATGGTTTAACCATTAGGACCATTATTTCATGGATTCTCAATATTCCACTTAATCAACACACTTCTTTTAGAGTTGACAATACGTCTGTCTCACACGTTATATATGAAGGAGATTATAGATACGTTTTAGCTTCTTTAAACGAAACGTGGCATCTCGAATATTACGGGCTAGAAACCTATCTCACTCCAGAAGAAAAGGAGATCGATTAAGATAACAGAAGAAAGTCTTTTTGAACGAGAATTGAATGTCTATTTTCTACCGAATGAGAATATAAAAAATCATCAGATCTATGTCCTTATCGATCTTTTAAGGGCTACTTCTAGCATATCAGCATTACTACATTGTGGTGCTGAAGAAATTTTTGTAACAGACGACATCAACATGGCAAAAGAATTGAAAAATATGGGATATTTACTCGCTGGAGAACGAGGGGCTATAAAGTTAGAAGGTTTTGATTTTGGCAATTCTCCGTTGGAATTTTTAAATAATTCTGATAAAATAAGGAAAAAATCGATTGTACTAACCACTTCCAACGGATCTAAAGCTATGAAAAAAATAAACGAACTTGGGGATACGATTGCCCTTTCGTTGCTAAATTTCTCTTCTGTCGTAGATTTCATAATACAGAGGGATTTTCAAAATATTGGCATAGTGTGCTCTGGTACCAATGGGGTCGTTTCTTTAGAAGATTCATATTTAGCTGGATTATTTGTTCAAAGAATCATGGAAAAGCAAACTTACCACTTGAACGATGGCGCAAAAGTATCTTTAAATTTAACAAATAGCAAGAGAAGTTTAATTATGAATTCCGATCATGCCAAAAGGCTTAAAAATCTTGGGCTCAAAGATGATCTGGAATTTTGTTTCAACATGGATTTGTTTCAAGTAGTACCTTATTCAAAACAAAACAGTTATACGTTCAAAAATTTAATTACAATTTAGCTCATACATCAAAATAGGAGTGATTTAGATGGAAAACACTACTGCTCGCCAGACAACCCTAAGAAGAGTCGCAAGATCGCCTGTATATATAGCATTGGGTGTTGTTATTTTTTCTTTTTTGGTTCATGGTATTGGCAATCCAATGCTGGGAACAATAATCTTACCGTTGCATTTTGTTGCTTTAATGGCTGGTATCATGGAAGGGGCAACGATTGGATTACTTGTAGGGGCTTTGATGCCTGTTTTAAATTTTTTGCTTTTTGGTATGCCACCATTCCCTGTTTTTATATTTATGACTATAGAAGTTGCAACCTACGGTTTTATATCAGGACTTTTAAATAAGAAAAACATATATTTTAATCTTATAGTATCAATGTTGATAGGTAGAGGTGTATATATGATAGCTTATTACACCATAGGACTAATACTTAACATAAACCTTAGTCCTCTAACTTCAATTTTGATGAGTTATATGTTCGGAATTCCCGGTATAATTCTTCAACTGTTATTTATACCGATGATTGTGAAAAGAATGCCGTTTTCTGTTAGAGCAGATAGAGGAGCGAAAAGGTAAAGACTCCTATGATTTTCTGGGTTTGGGTCAAAATAATAAAACCTTTTCCTTATGGGTGGGGAGCGGGGCGAAGGGGCGCTTAAAAGGGTCTTAGAATTCTTCAAGGGACTATAAAAAAAATAAAGGCGGAGGAGTTTAATGTCGTTAACAGTAAAAAGTTGTTATGCCATACGTGGTTTGTATGAAATGTATAAACTTCAAAACAGAAACGAAGATGAGAAAAACAACAAAATCTCAATAGCGAAGATTGCTGAAAGTTCTGGTATTTCTCAAGAATTTTTGGCAAAGATATTTGCCGAGTTAAAAAAAGCCAATATAGTTTCTTCGGAAAAAGGTAAATTTGGAGGGTTTTATTTTACAAAAGCACCTGAAGAAATCGTCCTTTCGGAAATTGTAGAGGTCTTAGAAGTGCCGTTGAACTCGTATGATTGTATTTCCGAGGGTGAATGTGAAAACCAAAAAAATTGTCCTGTCGAATTTGTCTGGAAAAGGGTACAAAATGCAATATTCAATGAACTATCTAAAATTACGTTAAAAGACGTGATAGAATACGGTGAGAAGAAGGAAGCTTTAGCATCTAAAAGTCAATAATATTATTATTTAAACTTCATATTGATAATTTTGTTGTAAGCTCCTAAGTATTCTGAGATTTTCTGAGTAGCGTCCACGGCATTTTGTAGAATTTGTTCTTTCTCTAAATTATTCAAAATTCCGTCTATTAAGACTGTATCAAACACGTCACCCATACCGATTTCATATGAAGCCTTTTGGCCAGATAATGCTACTATTTTTTCACCCCATTTGGCCCCTTTTTCTCCCATCTTCACAACATCACAGGTAAACAGAAAATTTTCACACTCTTTTTCGTTACCAATAAAAAACACATTTTCACACCTTTTATCTATTAACTTTGGCCTGGGACCTATATCAAAAAAGATTTTTTTGTAATTCAGAAAAATATCGCTGTTTATTATTCGTTCATTAGTTTCGGTAGTGATGAAGAGATACTCTGATTTATTCTTTGGTATAAACAAATCTAAATCATTTATTCTTCTATCTATTGCAATTGGTTTTTCATTTAATGTAATAAAAGTAGCAGTGTTTTTATCAACCATCTTTATCCATTCAACATTAACAGAATGAAAGGATAGTTTTTCCAACAAGTACTCTCCAACGAAATCTTTTCCCACATTACCGAACATCCTCACATTATGGCCTAATTGAGAAAGACCGATAGCCACATTTAGTGCCGATCCTCCCGGAAGTTGTAAAATTTCAGAATTGTGAAAACCATCATTTTTAACTATATAAATGTCTAAAAAAATCCCACCGATTACGTCGATAGTAGCCATTTTTCACACCTTATTTGAATAAAATTTGAGGGACTTTTTTTATCGGATGTTTTATAATATAAGCATCCATTTCAAAGATTTCCCCCATGATGGATTCAGTTAACACCTCTGCAGGTGTTCCTGAATATTTAACAGTTCCATCCTTCATAATGATTATTTTATCGGAGAATAATGCAGCATTGTTCACATCATGAAATACTGCTAGGACCGTTTTCTTTTCTTTGGTGACCATTTCCTTAACTAATTTCAAAAGACTTTGGGTATAACCTGGGTCTAAATGCGAAGAGAATTCATCCAAAAGCAATATGGGAGTTCTTTGGGCAATTGCTCGAGCTATCATAACTTTTTGCTTTTCTCCTCCAGACATAGATGAAAATGGCTTGTTCTTATAATTTATTAGTCCAACAGTTTGAAGGGCTTCATCGATAATCCTCTTGTCCTGTTCGGATTCAAAAAAGCTTATTCTCTTTGAGAAAGGTATTCTTGACGTTGAAACGATGCTTTCCAAATCGTAATCGAAAGAGGTGTTGAATTCTTGGGGTACAACTGCTACCTTCTTAGATAGTTCTTTGTTAGAATAATTCTTTAATTCACTATCGTTTAGTATTATTTCTCCTTTGTAATTTCTGATGATCCCTGAAAGAATCTTGATCAGAGTACTTTTACCCGCTCCATTGGGACCAATTATAGAAATAATATCTCCTTTTATTATTTTTAAATCATCGATTTTCAAAAAAAAGCCATTTCCATAAGTGAAACTGACGTTGTTAAATGTTATCATATTTTCTCTTTTCTCCTCATTACAAAAATGAAAATTGGGGCACCTACTATCGAGGTCACTACACCGATAGGAAGTTCTGTTGGAGCAAATAGTGTTCTGGAAACAAAATCGGCAGACATTAAAAACATTCCTCCAATGAAGAGTGAATACAAATTTGAAACAAACGAGTACGGCCCTTTAATCATTCGAACTATATGAGGGATAATAAGTCCTACAAAACCAATTATTCCTACCTGCGACACAGTAAAAGATACTGCAAAAACGTTTATTACAATCAAAAAAAGCTTCAATCTATCGGGGTTTATCCCTGAGAATACAGCCATGTCATCCCCCATAGAAAGAACGTTCAGTTGTTTAGAAAATAATAAAACTAAAATAAATTGAAAGATAAGTGTAAAAATAAATTTAAAATTGTCGCTCCAAATTAAATCTGCTGTACTTCCCATCAACCATGTATTGACGTGAATTAAGTTTCCCCAATACATCACGGTAAAAAGTGTTGTAAAAGAATTAAACAAAAAACTAATTATCACCCCGCTTAGTATTAGAGATAAAACAGGGAGTTTTTTACCCTGTCGAGCCAATATTAAAACAATAAATGTCGCTAAGATACCAAAAAGAAAGGAAAAAGTTTCCAGCCCGAGAAAAAGAGAAAGACCATAAATACTGCTCAACGCGGTGTATAACACAGCACCAAAGCTTGCCCCCGACGAGATTCCTAAAATGTATGGATCTGCGAGAGGATTTTGTACTACCAATTGTAAAACATTCCCGGAAACTGCTAATATGCTTCCAACAAGAAAACTTCCAACCACTCTTGGAAGCCTTATGTTTAAAATCAAATTGTTGTAAATATCGTTGTTGTTTTTAGCTATTAAAGAGGTGAAAATGTCTTTAACGGGAACCTTGACACTTCCAAAGGATGTGAAAAGTAAAATTAATAAAAAGCTCGAGATTATGAGAAATAAAACAAGGGGAAACTCCCCTCGTTTTTTGATCTGTTTCATCTATTTTCACCAAAATACTCGTATAATTGTTCAAGTATATCGATCAATGATGGAGAAGCTTGATGCATTTTGTTACCATCGACCATTACTATTTTTCCTTCTTTAACAGCTTTTACGTTTTTAAACTGTTCGGCATTTAAGATAGTATTTTTAGAGGTTTCGTCGCCTTCATAATACGAGGAAACAATTATTATATCAGGATTTTGAGCAACGACGAATTCAGGTCCAACCAGTAAAAAACCATTGTTCCCAGTATATGGAGCGGCTAAATTTAATCCTCCAGCGTAGGCAATTAACTCATTTATATATGAACCGGTTCCTGCTGTCCAAATTTCAGATACATTATTTTGAACCATTAAATATAAAACTGTTGGTTTATCTTTCCAAGTGAAAGAGTTTTTGGCAATATTTAAAACACTTTGCCTCAGTTCATTTGAAAGAGCCTGGGCTTTTTCTCTTTCCCCCAAAATACTGCCAATTAATACAATTTCCCTGTAAATATCGTTGAAACTCACTGGATTAATCACCAACGATTTAATATTGTACCTTTCCAACCTACTAATCTCAGGCTCTTGAAATCCTCCGGTTAAAAATACAACATCAGGACTTAAAGAAACTATTTTCTCCAGGTTTAAAGGTACTAAATTACCAATTTTCTCGGCATCAATGTTAATATCCCAATCTGTAACGCCCACAACTTTGTCCTCTAAACCTAGATATTTGATGTAATCAGATACAGCTGGTGCGGCGGAAATAACCCTGTTGACCTCCTCTTCAAAAGGAACTAATCTTCCAAGGTCGTCCACCAATAAATACTCAGCGCTCAAAACAACCGACAACAAAACTGTAAAAAAAGTAAATAACACCTTCCTCATACCAAATGGCCTCCTTGTATAAATTAGCGCCATTTAAACATTTTTTCTATCTCTTTGGCGCGAAGAGATAGAAAAAACAGCATTATTCAGGTCTCCCGACTTTCGGATCACTCTACTCCTTACGCCTTCCCGGATCTCTCCAGTGGCTTTTTGTAAGTTTCGTCCCCGATTACGGTGGCGCGACCGTAACGGATTTTCACCGTTTTCCCTTAAAATAATGCAGTAAATATTAACTTCATTACTTGCCGTGAGGCTGTTTCCTTACTTGCCGTGAGGCTGTTTTTCCTTATTTGCCGTAAGGCTGTTTCTTTTTCAATTATATCATTTAGATATTCTTTTTTCAATTTTTTCTTTGACATTATTAAAATTTATGATAGAATAAATATATATAGCCTGTCCACAAAGGAGGAGCCAAGACATGGAAGTGTTGAAAGTCAGTCATTCATCTGCACCGAACAAAGTTGCTGGAGCTATAGCAGGAGTTCTGTCAAAAACAGACGAGGTTGAGCTACAAGCTATTGGAGCTGGAGCGGTTAATCAAGCAGTGAAGGCTATTGCCATTGCAAAGAGATTTATCGAGGCTAAAGGCAAGGAGATATACGTTATCCCTGGTTTTGTGGAGGTTGAAGTAGGTTCAGAAAAAAGAACTGGTATTAAGTTTAAAGTCGTTGCAAGGGTTTCTGAAAGTATTTCCCCAGAAGAATATTCTCAACAGTAAAAATGAATGAAAATGAGAAAGCAATATTGGAAATCATTGAAGCGTGTTCACAAAACACGCACCTTTTTGATATAATAAAAGACATTACAAAATTGAATAATGATGAAAGGTACAAATTGAGAAGAAAGGCGTCTCAAGTGCTTAATAAGAACAATGGAATAGACAAAGAGGCTATAAAATTTTACTATGTAGTCACTGAACAAGGTGTTGCAGAAGAAATTTTAAGGAGGATCCAATCTAGTGAAACCAAAACCTAAAACAGTAGGTGGACAAGCGGTTATCGAAGGCGTAATGATGAAAGGAATAAATACCGTAGTCGCGGTAAAAAGAAAAGACGGAAGTATTGCAGTTAAAAGATTAAAGGATAACTCATGGGGAATTTGGGAAAAAATACCCATTATAAGAGGTTTTTTTGTATTGCTACATTCAATGATAATTGGTATGAACGCATTATCTTATTCGGCTAAAGTATCTGGAGAAGAAGATGAAGAATTAACTACAAAAGATATGGTTATCGCCATATTGCTTGCGGTTGCAGTTGCAACATTAGGGTTTGGTGTTTTACCTGTATTTTTAACCAGACCTTTCAATATTAAATCTGAATTTTGGTTTGCATTTGTTGAAGGTTTTATAAGAGCGTTTTTGGTTGTCGCCTACATCTGGGGTATTTCTTTCATGAAAGATATAAAAAGGGTTTTTCAGTACCACGGAGCCGAACACAAAAGTGTATATACCTACGAAAACAACGAACCTTTAGAGGTCAAATACGCCCGAAAATACACAACTTTACATCCTCGATGTGGTACTAGTTTCTTGATAATTACAGTTTTTGCTTCGATTATTGTTTTTGCCATAACGGGAGGATTAGGCTTCAATTCAACTTTACAGAAAGTAATATCTAGAATAGTGCTTCTTCCATTAGTTGCAGGCTTAGCTTACGAATTTCAAAGGTTCACCGCAAAAATCATCGACACAAAAATAGGAAAAATTCTTGCCTATCCGGGTTTGTTGCTTCAAAAAATTACTACCAAGGAACCTGAAAAAGAACAATTGGAAATAGGGCTCATATCTTTAGAATATGCCCTCAAAGAAAATTTTGATGGGGAAATACTTTTAGATAAACATGGAAACCTACTTGAAAATCAAGGTACCGAAAGCAAAGTCTTAGCTCCAGGCGTAACTTCTTTCAAAGTCGATTCTTAATGTCTTAAAATAAATTGCTTGGCTTTTAAAAAGTTTTATCGTGTTTGATAATTTTTTATATTATATTTTCTGAATTACGATTGAACTTCTTTTAGATTCTCCCAAGAACGTTTATTGTTCTCCTCACAATACTATTTTTGATTTTAACCCTTTTTGCTTTTGAGGGATTACTTCATTCTTATGTTGTGGTATCCCCACAAAATTCATTAATATATTATGATCTGTATGTTATATTCTTACTCTAGAAGTCAAATGCCTACATTTATAAAGGATAATTTGTGGGTTGAGCTTCGCAATGAAAGGGTAAAACTACTTTCCTTAGAAGGGTAGGCTGCGGGCCGAAGGGGCGCTAGTACAGTTTTAGGATTCCTAAACACAGTATATACTAAAGGTAATAAGGAGGATTCACATGGATGAAAATACTAACAATTTAGTATCAAAGAAACAAAGTAGGGATAATATCCAAGCCATTGAAATTAATATGGCTAAATTAAACGAAATGACCAGAAAAGAATTATACGAATTAGCTCGTAAACTCGAAATATCAAATTATTCCAAGATGACAAAAAGCGAATTAAAGTTTGCTATTTTAAGAAAGCAAACTGAATCAATCGGATACTTCTTCTATGAAGGAATTTTGGAAGTATTGCCGGATGGTTACGGTTTCTTGAGAAGCGTAGACAACTCGTTGTTGCCTGGAACCGATGATATATATGTTTCTCAATCACAGATTAGAAAATTCAACCTTTTCACGGGAGACATAATAGCTGGTCAAATAAGACCTCCAAAAGAAGGTGAAAGATTTTTTGCCTTATTAAGAGTAGAAGCGGTAAATTCTTTACCTCCCGAAAACGCTCGGGATAGAGTCTCTTTCGAAAATTTGACTCCCGAGTATCCCAAAACCAGAATGGTTTTGGAACATAAAAACGCACCATACAGTTCCAGAATTATTGATCTATTCTCTCCTATAGGTTTTGGGCAAAGAGGTTTAATAGTTGCTCCCCCTAAGGCTGGTAAAACCACGCTGTTAAAAGATATTGCTAACTCCATTGCTGAAAATTACCCCGATACTAGAAGGTACATACTTTTAATAGACGAACGACCTGAAGAGGTAACGGATATTCGTGATACAGTAGATGCTAACGTCATAGCAGCACCGTTCGATATGGACCCAGAAAATCAAATAAGAATCGCAGAAATGGCTTTGGAACATTTTAAGAGGTTGGTTGAGTTTGGCCACGATGTAGTTGTCCTTGTTGATAGTTTGACGAGAGTTGCACGCGAATACAACCTTTATGTACCATCCAGTGGGAAATTGCTGAGTGGAGGTCTTGACCCTGCCGCTGTAATTTTCCCAAAGAAATTTTTTGGTGCTGCAAGAAAGATTAGAGAAGGCGGTAGTCTTACTATTTTAGCCACTGCATTAATAGAAACAGGATCGAAGATGGATGAAGTGATATTTGAAGAATTTAAAGGTACAGGAAATATGGAACTGGTGTTAGCTAGAGAAATGTCTAATGAGAGAATATTTCCTGCCATAAACTTAAAATTATCGGGTACCCGAAAAGAAGAATTGTTATATAGTCCTGATGAGATGAAAAATACAATCATTCTAAGAAAGTTCATTAACGATATGTCCCCAAAAGAAGCCTTGGAATTCATCTTGAGTTTATTACGAAAGCATAAAACTAATGATGAAATAATGGAAGCGATAGAAAATCAAAAAGCTTTGTGAACTGTGATATAATTTGTTTATGAAAATATATCATAGATACTACATGCCAAACACCTATAACTATAAAACTTTATATCTGATTCACGGTCTCGGAGAATATTCTGGAAGATATGTGAATTTCATTAAGCAATTAAATGAAAAAGGGATTGCTGTGTATACCTTTGATCTTCCCGGGCACGGTTATACTTCTGGGAAAAAAGGTGATATAGAGAATTTTTACGAAGTTTATTCTTTTTTGGAAAATTATGTTCAAGAAGAATATATTCTATTCGGACACTCTCTTGGTGGGTTGGTCGCCACAAGATTTGTTGAAATAACAGAGAAAAAACCGAAAAAACTTATACTTTCTTCTCCTGCCTTGGGTGATATTAAACAATTGAGTTGGCTTTTAAACCTTTTCTCAATATTTCCTACCCTGTCTTTTTCAAATCGGATAAATCCTTATGATCTATCGACGGATGAAAAAGCTTGTGAATTTTATGAAAAAGATCCCCTGGTACACGATAAAATAACCGTTCGAACTGCTCGACAAATGTTTGACGAAGCTGATATTGCATTGAATGAAATCGAAAAGGTTGATATTCCCACATTGTTGCTTTTTGGAGAGGAAGATAAAATAGTCAACATCGAAGAGTATAAGAAGATAAAGAATTCAAACATTTCCAAAATTTCTTTTTCCAAAGGTAAACATGAGTTATTTGAATGCATTTACAATAAAAATAAATTTTATGATAAGATTTTCGAATTTTTAAAATAGAGATAAATTCTTTAGAAATAAAAATTGGGTAGGGGTTTGCTGCAGTATGCAAACTATGTTTTTAAATGATTTTGACCTTGATTTGGGGTTTTTAAGGGGGTTCCCCTTAACGATCGGGCAAAGGGGCGCTAACATAATTTTAGAGTATATAAAATAGAGATACCAGGAGGTAAAAATCTTAATGATAGATAACACAAAAAATGATGAAACTAAAGTATTAAAAATACTGCAAGACACCGGGGCCTTTTTAAAGGGGCACTTTTTATTATCTTCCGGATTACATTCAGACACATATATTCAATGTGCAAAAGTTCTTAAATATCCAGAGTATTCGGAACTTCTTGGCAAATTAATTGCTGATAAAGTAGCCTCAAAAATAGACTACGTTGTTTCCCCTGCATTGGGAGGAATTATCATAGGATACGAAGTGGCGAGAGCTTTAAAAGTTCCATTTTTATTCGCAGAGAGAGATGAAAAAGGGAACATGAGTTTACGTAGAGATCAGGTCATCAATAATAACAGCAAAATACTAATAGTAGAAGATGTAATAACTACAGGAAAATCCACACTGGAAGTTGCAAAATTGGTTGAAAGTAACGGAGGATACGTGACTTCATTCGCCTGTATCGTCAATAGGTCTGATAAAATTGTTTTAGAAAACAGAGAAATCATATCTCTAGTTAAGATACAAGCTGCTACCTACTCCTCAGAAAACTGTCCTTTATGTATCCAAGGTTTACAATTAGTAAAACCAGGTAGTAGAAAACAATAGAAACAACAAAACTGAAAATTCAAGCTTTTAAGTTTCTTTTAAGAAGTTGGTTTATAATTTAAATAAATAGAATAATCGGAGGTGCTAGTATGAAAAAATCTATCGTTTTGATTTTGACAGTATTTTTGCTTTCCATATCTTCGTTTTCAATTGTGAATGAAGGATACGAAAGCCCCATAGTTAATGTGGTTGAAGAGGCCGCTCCAGCGGTTGTAAATATTGAATCCACTCGTTCAGCTCCAGTTCCTGTGGACCCATACATTCAAGATTTTTTTGAAAGATTTTTTGGTCAACAAATGCCAGAGTATCAAACAAAAGGAGTGGGGTCTGGCTTTATTTTCGATAAAAGAGGTTATATATTGACAAATTACCATGTGATAGATAGTGCAGAAAAGATATCTGTATCCTTGCCGAATGGAAAGGAGTATGACGCCGAGTTGGTAGGTGGTGATGAAGATCTCGATTTAGCAATAATAAAAATAAGTGCTGATGAAGATTTACCAACGCTACCTTTAGGTGATTCAGACAAGATTAGGATTGGAGAGGATGCTATAGCTATAGGCAATCCACTGGGTTTACAAAATACTGTTACGGCAGGGGTTATAAGTGCAACCAATAGGAGCATTCCAAAACCCGATGGAAATGGGAATTATGTTGATTTAATACAGACTGATGCAACTATTAATCCAGGTAATAGTGGAGGTCCCTTACTGAATATACATGGGGAAGTCATTGGGATCAACACTGCAATCGCAGTAGATCCTCAGTTAGGAAGCGTGAACATAGGGTTCGCCATTCCTATTAACATAGCGAAAAGATTTGCTGATTCTGTAATGGAAACAGGGACCTTTCAAAGAGCTTATTTAGGTGTATACATCAGCGATATAACTGAAGAATTGAAAAAATCTTTGGGGTTAAAAGTAGACAAAGGAGCCTATGTCCAAGATTTGGTACCAGGAGGAGCTGCTGAGAAAGCAGGTATAAAAGCGAATGACGTAATAGTTGAAGTGGACGGTAAAAAAATTGAAAATACAGACGATTTAACTTCATTGTTGGCTACTTATCCAGCAGGGAATACTGTAGAGGTTGTTGTCGATAGGTTTGGAGAAAGGATTACTTTCAATGTAACTTTGGGGAGCCAAACGCCTGAAGTCGTAGAAGCCTATTTTGGAATCGTAGTTAGGGACATAACTTCAGAAGATCGTCAAAAATACAGTATAAGAAGTAGCATTCAAGGAGTTATTGTTGAAGAAATACAAGACGATACATACGCGCTTGGGCTAAGAGCAGGTGATGTTATTACAGAGATAGCGGTTAATGGAGTGTATTACGACATACAGAACGTATCTGACTGGGAAAAAATAGCTTCCTCAGTTGAAAAGAACAGTTATGTGGCATTGATAGTTTATAGAAATAATGTGAGGTACGTTGTTCAATTCTTCTATAGGTAAACCAGAATAATCAATTAAAAAACGGGGCTTTTTAACACTAACCCCGTTTTTTTTAAGCTATTTCACTCGTTATCAATACTTTGTATAAGTTGGCTAAATTCTGTGACGCATGTTTTAATTGTTTCTTCATTGGACCCTTCTGTCATGATTCTTATTTTTGGTTCAGTTCCTGAAGGTCTGACTACAATTCTGAATCCTTCAATACTTTGATATTTTCTTATTAAATTTTCAATTCTGCTGTCCTTCATGATTTTTACTTTATCTTTTACTGTAACGTTTTCCAAGTGTTGTGGATATTTAGGAATTTCTTGGAGAAAGTCATCAAGCGACTTAGAAAAATATTTCAGCGTTTCCAAAGTCTCTAAAGCGGTAATTATTCCGTCGCCGGTAGTGGATCTATCAAGAAATATAATGTGTCCTGATTGCTCACCACCGATTGTAGCATTTTCTTGTAGCATTTTTTCCAAAACGTATTTATCTCCTACGTCTGTACGTATAAGATGTATTTCATTTTTCTTTAAATACTCTTCCAAACCTAAATTACTCATAATTGTTGAAACAACAATTTTGTTTTTTAGTCTTTCTTGAGCCTTTAATTTCAGAGCGTTGATAGCCATCAAAACATCACCATCTACAAGATTACCGAAGCGATCAATAAAAAGGCATCTGTCTGCATCCCCGTCGAACAAGATGCCAAAGTCATATTTTTCTTCCTTAACGATTTTAGATAATGTTTGAGGTGATGTAGAACCACAGTTTTCGTTGATATTGAAACCATCTGGGGCATTTTGGTATACCGTATAATTCAAGCCAAGTTCACCAAAGATATCGTTTATTATCGCTCCAGCAGCTCCGTTAGCGACATCAACAGCAATTTTTAAATCATTACATTGTAAGTTCTTTTTATATAGAGAAACCACATAATCAACATATTCTTTTTTTGAAGAGTCTTCTATGTATCTTCCAATATCTCTATAATCACTGTATTTAAGTAGACCTTTCAAAATTTTTTCTTCTAACTTTTCTTCTGTTTCATCTGAAATTTTAAATCCTTCACAAAAAACTTTTAATCCGTTGTACATTGGAGGATTATGAGATGCAGAAATGACAACACCTATAGATTTTTCTATTTTCGTTATAAATGCTAATCCTGGTGTAGTCAGAACTCCACATGACTCTACATTCATTCCACCTACCAATGCTCCAGAAGCTAAAGCCATTTCCAATACCTTTCCTGAATTTCGTGTGTCTCTTGCAATATACAATTTTTTATACTCTGAACCAAAAAGGTTAGCAAGTGCGTTTCCGAGTTTCATCGCCAAGTCAACGGTCAGCTTTTCATTAACGACCTCTCTTATGCCGTCTGTACCGAATAAAAACTTCATCTACATCATCCTTTTACGCTACCGGCCGTTAAACCTTGAACTATCCTGTTTTGGAACACTAAAACTAAAATAACTAAAGGCATCGTAACTATTACAGACGCCGCCATTAGTTGTCCCCAAGGAACTTCATAGAAGGTTTTACCTGTAAACATAGCGATTGCCACAGGAACTGTATATTTTTCTGGAGTTTGCATGAAAGTTAAAGCAAATAAGAACTCATTCCAAGCTTGAATAAAAGCTAACAAACCAGTTGTGACCAAACCTGGGGCGGAAAGAGGTAAAACAATTCTCCACAAAGTTTCAAATTTAGAACATCCGTCTATATAAGCAGATTCTTCTATTTCTTTAGGAAGCTCTCTGAAGAAATTTTGTAAAATCCACGTTGTTAAAGGCAAGTTCAATGCAATATATGGGATTATCAACCCAGCATAAGTGTTTATCAATCCTAAATTTCTGAGCAACTGAAAAAGACCACCCAATATAGAAACTTGAGGGAACATACTTACCGCAAGTATCAGTAACATCAAAGGTCCTTTCCCAGGAATCTTTAAACGAGCTATTGCGTACGCTGCAAAAGAACCAACGATTATTGAGAAAATAGTCGTAGCTCCAGCAACTATAATAGAATTTAATATATTTAATCCGAAAGGTCTCTCTGTGAAAACCTTTATATAGTTTTCAAAGGTAAAACCTTGAGGCCAGAGTGTAATGTTTTTTGTAAAAAGGTACTGATCGGCAGTAAAAGAACTTTTAATTGCCCAATAGAAAGGGAAAATGTAAAAGATAACCATCAGTATAACCAGAATATATAAAATTGTACGTTGAGTATTTCTTTTTGCTCGCATTCCCCATCTCATATTTTTGCCCTCCTCAATCTAATTTAATGTTCAACGAGCGCATATAGATTATTGTAAATATACCAATTATCAAAAATATTACAACCGATAATGCAGAGCCATAACCAAACAAACCTCTTGGAGAGAAGATATTATCCATTAAAAGTGACCTATTGTAAACTGCGAGAGTTTCCGTTCCCACTGCTCCTTGTGTCATGATGTAAACAATATCGAAAACCCTCAAAGCGTCCAAAGTTCTGAAGATCAACGTTACACCAATCGTAGGCCTTAACACAGGTAAAGTGATAGAAGTGAATTGCTTCCATATAGTGGCGCCATCAATTCTAGCTGCTTCGTATAACTCATTAGGTATGATTTGAAGTCCTGCAAGGAGTAAAAGAGCAACAAATGGAGTAGTTTTCCAGACATCAACGCCTATAATCGCAGCCATAGCCATACCTGGAGTTCCTAGAATGGGGGTACCTTCCTCAAGTATTCCAAGATTGTATAGCATTAAACTTATCACACCATATTGGTCATTATACATCCATTTCCACATTTGGGAAGAGACCGCTGTAGGTATTGCCCATGGTATTAAAACTGCTGCTCTTACCAAACCTCTCAATTTAAAATCCGCATTCAATATTAAAGCTGTTCCTAATCCCAAAAGGAATTCTATAAGTACAGAAAAAAAAGTGAAATAAATTGTATTCCACAAAGAACTCAAAAATCTGGGATCTTGAAACAAATTGACATAATTTTGAAATCCTACAAACTCTCTTTCAAATCCTGGTCTGAGAGACCATTTGAAGAAACTATCATAAAGAGTTTGTCCTAGAGGATAGAAGGCGGTAATACCGATAGCAATTAAAGTTGGAATAATGAGCCAAAAGGCAAGCCAGATATCGGATCTCTTATACGTACCTTTTACTTTCATTAGCGCACCCCCTAATTATAGTCTACTATATTATACAGAAAGGCGGTAGACGGAGGAACTCCGTTTACCGCCCACCTATGAAAAATTATATCAAATTCTTCTTTTTCATTCAACTATAGATTTGAGATTTTCTGCTAAGTTGTTTAGAGCATCTTCAGGTTCAGCTTGCTGCGTTAAAACTTCGTGAACAGCAACTTGTATCTCGTAAGAAATTTCAGCATATATTGGAGAAATTGGTCTTGGTTCAGCATTCAAGAAAACATCTAAAAGATCAGCATAGAAAGGATTTGCTTCAATAGTTCTTGGATCGTTGTATGCTTCGATCATAGTTGGTGTTTGACCTGAATAAACCGCTTTGTAAACTTGTTGTTCTTTACTAAGCAAGAATTTGATCAGTTTTTTAGAAGCTTCTACCTCTGCAGCAGAAGAGTTTGCGTTTATACCAAGGTTCCATCCACCCAAAGTAGCAGAATTCCTTCCATCTGGTTCGGGCCCTTTTGGAAGAACCGTTATACCAACTTTTCCAGCAACTGGTGACTCGGGAGCGTTAACTAAGGACCATGCGTATGGCCAGTTTCTCATAAAAACTGCGTCACCATTTTGGAAAATTCTTCTAGCTTCTTCTTCCATGTAGGTAGTTACTCCCCTTGGACTTACGCCATCTTCTATTAATTTATCCATAAAGGTTATTGCTGCAACATTGTTATCGTAATATTCAGGATCATCAACGACAACTTCTCCATCTTTCATTATTTCTCCACCAAAACTATGGACGAATTCCATAACGTCACAGGTTAAACCTTCATACCTGGCTCCTTGCCATACAAAACCTTCGATTCCTTCTTTCTGGGATATATCTTTTGCAATTGTATAAAGTTCATCCCATGTTTCTGGAACATCGTAACCGTACTTTTCCAACAAATCTTTTCGGTAATAAAGAATACCTGCATCAGTAAACCAAGGAACTGCTACCAAACTGCCATCGACGGTATTTGAAGCAACGGTTCCAGGGAAAAATCCATCAAGTCCAAAATAATCATAGTCATCAGTCAAATCTACTAAGAATGGCGAAAATTCTGCTGGCCAGATAACGTCAAGCATTAATACATCTGGATCCGGTGTACCTGAAGCTAAGTAAGTAACGTAAAGATCGTGCCTATCCGTAGAGCTGTTGGGCATTGGAAGAACATTTACCGTTATGTCTGGGTTTTCTTTCATAAACATCTCAACTTGTTCATTGAGAACTTCTAATTCCCTTCCTACTGCACCCGCTGTCATTGTAATGGTAATAGAAAAGGCACTCAACACCATCGTCAATATAGCAAATAAAACAACTACTTTTTTCATACTACTGCCACCTCCTGATATGATATAATAAATTAAATAAACAAATTAATCATTAGTTATTTTATCACATGTAACCTTCATCTCAAAAGGTAATTATATGAAATTAGAAGCTGTTAGAACCAATTAAATCCGAATAAAGACGATTAGAGCCAAAAATCTTAGTTTTCCTTGAAAATGATAAATTCTGTTATAACTATTATTAAAAAAACAAAAATAATTTAACATTTCGAACTAATCTAGGGTGCTTAGGGCGGTAAGAAGTTTTGTAAATTCTAAAAAATATTAATTTTAAGAGAATTTAAGTTTGGGGAGGATTAATTTTATGAGAGTAAAGTTAATTATGGTTCAAAGTATCAATGGAAAAATCCGAATGTCAGATGATTCTCAGAGAAGTTGGTCCTCAGCAGAAGATAAGGAACATTTCTATAATATAACCAAAGATATTGGCATAATACTTATGGGGAGAAAAACATTTGAAGAGATAGGATCTCCTTTAAAAAATAGAATTAATATTGTGTTGACAGGAAATCCTGAAAAATATAAAGAAGTTGAGTTAAAATATGACAAATATCTCTACTTTACAGATAATCCTCCAGAGATATTGTTGGATAAACTAGAGAAGAAAGGATACCCTGAAGTTGCATTAATAGGTGGTTCTACGATAAACTCCTTGTTTTTAGAGAAAAATTTAATTGATGAAATCTTTCTAACTATCGAACCAGTAATTATTGAAGGTGATCTATCGATTTTCAAATACGTGAATGATAAATATAATTTCAAGCTGAATGATTTTAAAAAATTAAATGAAGATACTATTCTTTTGCATTACCTGAAAACTGACGATAAAAAATAGCCTTATGCGAAATAAAAGAAGTTTTCAAAGATAAGGCGGAGAGTGGAGCGATAAGCTAAGATAAAAAAAGAAGGTGGATTAGTGTATGGTTAATTTTGTCTCGTTTGGAGAGGTATTGATAGACTTCATCTCTAAAGATTATGTAAGAGGATTAAAAAATGCAACTTCTTTTGACAAATTTTTAGGTGGCTCCCCCAGTAACATAGCTGTTAATATCTCTAAACAGGGTTTTAAATCCGCTATAATTTCAAGGATAGGTAAGGATCCTTTTGGAGAATTTATCCTTGAACAATTAAAAAATTATAATGTTGATATAAAAGGCATCTTACAAGATGAAGGATTTTCTACAGATATTGTTTATGTTTTGAAGTCTAAATCATCTCCAGAATTTTATCCATTGAGATCTGCCTCTTTAAATTTAGAAATTCAAGATTCATTCTTTGATATTGTGAAAAAAGCAAATATCTTTCATTTTTCTTCTTGGTCATTATCTTCTGATAAAAACCTAAAAAACACGCTTAAATTGTTAAAAGTTGCCAAAAATAATAATGTTTTAATAGGATTTGATCCAAATTATCGAAAGATCTTGTGGAAAACATCCTTAGAAATAGAAGATGTTCTAAAATTGATTATGCCTTACGTGGATTTTATTAAGCCTTCTTTAGATGATTGTACACATATTTTCGAAGAAAATAAGAATGAAGAAGAATACATAAATATTTTTCATGAATGGGGAGTAAAAAACGTAATTCTTACCTTAGGTGAAAAGGGATTTGTATTTTCGGACGGTAAAAAAATTACTCATTTTGACTCCTATGCAAAAGAGGTAATAGACACAACGGGAGCAGGGGATGCATTTTGGTCAGGTTTATACATAGGAACGATTATAGGTTTGGATGCTATAAAAGCTGCAAAGTTAGGGAATGCATTTTCAGCGGAAAAATTAAAATATGTTGGTGCAATCTGTGATATAAAAAACTATAAAGATTTATTAAAAGAATACCTATAAGCTTTTGCTACAGTGATGCCAACTAAAACATCACATTTCTTAATGAGTAGATTACCTACTTCGTTCATTGAAGCCCCTGTAGTGTACACATCATCTATAATAATAATGTTCTTTGGGGGATCCTGAATCAATTTTATCTTGTTTTTAACGTTTTCATTTCTCTTTTTATAATCCAATTGAACTTGTCTTTTAAGAGTTTTTGAGGAAAAGAGATTTATTAAGGGAAAGCCTAAGATGTCTGAAAAATGCTTAGCAATTAAGTGAGCAGGTACAAAGCCTTTTTCATGAACACTTGAGAAATTTGAAGGTACATATGACACAGTATAATTTAGTTCTGGAAATTTTAAATCTATAAAAAACTTTGCTAACATATTCCCCAAAAGCCGTGCAATTTTTGGATGTGAATTGTATTTGAACTCTTTTATTAAGTTAGATAAAGGGTACTCATATTTACCATAATGATAAACTTTAAAATCACCTTCTGAAAAAGAAGGAGAGTAAAGCTTTCCTTTGCAATTGTCACAAATAAGTTCTCCAAAGGCAATAGGTTTTTTGCAAACAAGACAGTGAGGTTCAAAAATTGTGGTCATTATCTTTTTAAAAATTAACTACCATCTCCGCATTTAGACGTAGAAGTGCATTTAACGCAGCAAGTTTTAAATTCCCGTTTTCGTAAGGGTCTTTGAGTATTTGATTTGGTACTTCCCAATAATCTTTGGCTTTAAAAAATTTCAGTAGATTGACGGCGGCTTTTCTCAAGGAAATAGGATACATTTTGTTGAGAGCGATTAATGATATTTCTTCTAAAAAATTATCTAACTTTAATTTTCTGATTATTTTTAATCCTTCCCTTATTCGTTTGGAGGACAATGAATTGAGAAAGTTCGGAACGTAATCTTTAAGCATATAGTCTTGAAAATAAATAAGATAATCACTCGCTCCGATGACTAAGTCATCATCTACTGCCGATAACAAGTCCCTACAAAATTCCACATACCCCATATCTTCCTTTTCAGAAGCTAACTTTAATCCAAACTTTACGACTTTTGCCTCTTCGCTGTTTACCAATTTGCCGATCAACCAAGTAGGAACAAAATCAATTCCACAAACTTTCTTTGAGGTATTTGCAGTTAGTTGAAGAATGTGAATATCCTTTTCTTCTTGCACGATTTTTTCTATGAATTTATTTATAACTTCACATGGTAAACCTGAAAAGAATTTAATTATTATACCTTTAGTTTCATTGTTGCAATCAAAGTATGTTTCTTTTAGTGAATTAAAAAAAGTATAGGCATCGTCTCTTTCATAAAATCTTCTTAGCGCCATAACCTTAACGCTTTTATCTACTTGTTCGGATTTTAAGGTTTCAGAGATGTTTTCCAAAGCTGAAATCAATTGTTTTATCTTAACGTAGGGATCATTTTTCATTTTGCTAATAATTTTTTCTGAGTCTTCTGGGTAGAATTCCAAAAATGTGGATATGAGTTGATATCTAACAATTGGATCTGGATCTTCGGTAAACTCCAAAATAAATTCTATAGGTTTTATACCCATTTGAATGTAGCTGATGATTGCTTCTTTTCTGAGGTTTGCTGAAATGTCTTTCAAAGCTTCTTTTATATTATTCTCATCCAAAAGACCCATTTTATCTAAGTACCTATATGCAGAAAATCTGACATTTTTATCGGGATCTTTTAAGTATTCTTTAATCCTTGGGGCATCAATTTTTTGCTTTGTTAGTTCCTGAATAGCCTTGGATTTAAAAGAAGGATAAGGAGAATCCAACATATCAAAGTATATTTGAATGTTTTCTGACTTTATTCTTTCTTCTAAAATTTTATATGTTTCGATTATTTCATTTGCCATTGATTAATGTTTTCCTCCTAAGTCTCATCTTTATTTAGCGCTCCTTTGTAACACGGCCAGGGATGAAAAGTTTTAATTCATACTCATCATTCCATGTTACCTTTAAAAATTTTCCATCGTATGAAAAAGCAGTTATATTTTCTGAAATTAATGTAGATCCTTTATCCCACCCAGAGTCTTTGTAACGGTTGATCTTTTGTGCAAATCTATTGTAGGAAAAACCAACTGTTTCACCATCAGATGAATTTCCTAAGACGGTTGAAGAATCAGAATCGTAGGAGGTCACATTAGTCATCTCATTTTTTGCGACAACTATCACTTCCATAATGGCATTTGAAATAAGATTTATATTAATCATTTCCTCCAGTGAACTTTTTAAAATGTTCAATGTACCGGAAAAAGTACCTATTACAATCAACATTGTTAAAGAAACAATAAAAATTTCAAATACACTCTCTATCAGTAGAAACCCTTGATTTTTATTCATTTCACAAAGGTTCAACCAAAAAGATTGAAAAGTCAATCCTTCCATTTACCACCCTTAACTCTAACTTTAAATCATCGATGAAATCGGCAGGTTTTGGAACTACATAACCCAATTTTATTGCGAAATAGTTCAAAAGATCCTCAGTAGCATTGAATGGGTATCCCACGTACAATTTTCCTAAAATGTTGTTAAAATTCAGATTGAAACCTCCATATGCAAGAGTACCTGGAAAATCTTCACCGTAGACCCATAATAAACCAACATCTAAAAAAGTGTTCGAGTTTATATCCAAAATTTTAGCAGAAACATCAGTAACCGTGATCAAAGAGAGCGTTTCTCCAAAAGTTGGGCTAAGATCAAAATTAAGGTTGAAGGAATCTGATTCCAAACCACTCCTTAAAGCAAATTTGAAATCATCGGGATAATTCAGCAAAGAAAAACCCATCTCATAATATGTTTGAGAAAAGACGGAAATAAATAGAGAAACTAAGAAAAAAACAACAAAAAATTTTTTCACAACTATTCCTCCTCATCTGCTACTTCCAAAATTAAATTAACCTGCTGGGCTTCTATATCGTTGGTCTGGGTATTGAATGTGGCATATGCTGATTTCATATCAATTTTTTCCACAGAATTGACTATATGTACATTTTCGGAAAGTGTGAGCAAGTTTTCTTTTTCAACAAAAACAAAGGATTTTGCGTTTATTATATAATCCCCTTTTTTAATCAAAACCATATTTTCAGATCTTCCCTCGTATCTTTTGTTATTGTTATCAATCTGAAGTTCGTCAGAATTTATCTCGATCTCTGATTCTTCCAAAAAAATCTTAGCTAAAACATTCCCTGAAAGTTTTCCTTTTTCAGTCTGAAGGTCAAAGTTCATAGAAGAGGATGTGGCTTCAAACGTGTCGGCAGTTATATAAACCTTGTCGGTGTTTACTTCTCGCCACTCGTCGTTAACGAGTGTAATGGTAGCAAAATCCGTTGAAATAGAAAGATCTTCTTTCTGTATAAGGACATTATTTTTCAATATGTACCTACTTTCTTCACCTTTTACTTCATCTGCTCTTACATTTATTTGTGCAGAATAAATAATCAAATTTGTTAATATAAGCATTAAAAAAAATAAAGTGAAACGCTTCATACTTTTGCCTCCAAAAAATTATTAGCATGATTTTGACCATCAAAAAAAGCGGACATATTAAAATAATCTTTCAACTGTTTTTGCGGTTCGATAGTACTAAAGTCTTCGGTCAATAAACGATAATTTTTTAACGTTCTAGAATAGGAGGTTTTTAAAAGAATTTCGACGGTATTTTTTGGATCTGGATAAGTTAAAGCGGGATCAAATGATATAATTACTGCATCTTTAGGAAATTTTTGAGGAATAAACGATAAATATGAGGTTGGAATAAAAAATCCACCTTGATATTCATAATAACTGTAATAAGGCGGGAACGCTAATTCCATCATTAACATATCAACGATTTTTGTTTCATTTTTCAGTATAATTACTTCTTTATTTTTTAGCTCGAAGACTTCGAAACTTACGTTTTTCCGAAGTGAAGAAAGTGTTTGGTTACCAAAATAACCTTCCAAAAATTTTTTTAAATTATCAGGGTTGTAAAGCGACATTTTCCCTCTTCCCAATCTTATCAATGCTGTTGTTTGGGCGTATCTACTGTTGTATAATTCTGTATTAGTTATTACTTCGCGTAAAGGATTATTTTTTTCGTATATGAAATCTTTTAAACGTCCGAAAAAATTTACTCCGTACAATGCATAAAATAATCCTCTTAAACTTCCTAGACTAGAAGTATATAGATTTAAGGCGTTTTCTTTTTTTGCTATAGACTCTAAAACGCCAGATTCCCAATAAAATCCTTCAAAAAAGCCACCCATTACTAAGTTCAAAGTTGTTCCCTCGCTTTATTTTGTATGGATTTTAAAAAATTTTTAGCATCTTGGTATATTTCGTTAAAATAAGAAAATCCTTCCCAAGAATACTCTATTGGGAATGTATAAACCTCTTCGGCTATATTTATTTCATAGTTAACCATAAGATCATTTTTAAAATCTTCAATGGAAATAATATAATCTAATCCGTCGTTAAACTTAAAATCATTCTTAACTTCACCATTTAAATTACTTGCTATTACATAATCTGCTCCTAGTTTTTTAGCTAATTTTACTGGAACAGGAGTTAAAACGCCTCCATCCAACAGGCTCATGCCCCCTAACCTTAAAGGAGGGAAAACACCGGGAACACTTGAGGAAGCCATAACAGCATCGATTATGTACCCTTCCGTGATCTCCACTTCTTCACCGCTTTCTAAATCATATGAAACGATTCCTAATTTTATCTTACAATCGGAAAAACGTTTACGTCCATACAACTGCTTGTAAATATCGTAAACGAAATCACTTTTTAAAAAACTTTTACCTGCAACCATTTTAGGGAAATTAGTAATTCTGTTGTTTAGAGTTCTAAACTGTGAATCTATTGTCTTTTTCTTTTTAAGTGTCAAGTCTTTGAATATTTTAAATAGGTCTACATTGGGATTTAAAGCATAAAGGGCACCAACTAATGCACCTACGCTCGATCCTGTTACTACTTCGATCTTTACTGTTCTTTCTTTCAGTTCATCTATTAAGGCAACGTGAGCGGCTCCTCTAGCGCCACCACTCCCTAAAGCTATTCCGTAAACCATTGTCCCCTCCTAAAATTATTGGAATAATAAAACAATTCCTGCACCAACCAAAACCCCCACAAGTCCTATAATTATTGATGAAATATAAGTTTGATTAGGTTTTTCAATCTGTTGTACAGAACTTTCTAAATTATTAATTTTTTCTACTGTCTCATCAGTTTTTTGTGAAAGCATGGCAATACTTTCATCGTGAAGAAAAACGGTTTTTTCAAGGTTAGAAATTCTTGATTCAACACTTGAAAGTTCATCTTCGATATTTTTCAATTCTTTTTCGAGGGAAACTAACTCCGTTGCTAACTGCTGAGATAGTTCTGCCTTGAGATCGTTTTTTAACATCATAGGATCATTCAAATATTCAGACTCACTTTTAATTTCATAGTATTTTTCAAGTAAAGAATTATAAGAATTTTTAAGTTCTTCTATCTCAGAAGAAGTTATTTGAAAATTGTTCAAAGTATTTTCAATATTGTATAATCTATTCTCTACTTGTATTAAGTTGTTTTGTAATTGCCCATTTGTTCTGTTCAAATCTTGATAGTTATCATTCAAATAATCTACTGTTTCAGCTATTTTTGTAATATCACCTATTTGTGATAATGTATCTTTATTTAAATTAGTCAAAGTTGCTAAAGACGATATTTGAGCATTTAACGCTTCTGTTTGTTCTTTTAAAGTTTGAATATCACCGTTATTTTTTTCTAATGCAAAATAAAGTTCGTTCAAATTATCATTAAATTCTTCAAACATCGTAGCATATACAGTCAGCTCACCAATTTGATCATAATAAGCACCAATAGTTCTTTCTAAACTTGAAACTCTTTCTTGAAGATTTTTGATATCTACAGCATACTGAGGAGCAACCATCTCTGATGACGTTGGCGTAAGCTTTGATAATTCAAAAATTATGTTATCCAATTTTTTGTTCTGAATTATTATTTGCCCAGAAAGAGTGTTATATTTATTTTGCAAATCTAATATTTTAGAGTTGTAGTAGGCATGCCTTGCATCGAAAGTTCCTATGTAAGATTGGTTAGAAGACACTTGATCATATAATACAGTTAGATCGTTTGAGAGATTATTAGTTTTTACTTTCAACCCTTCGATATCGGCTCTTATTCCCAACAATAGTTCATCGTTTAATGTTTCTGATGAAATACTTGTTGAAACATTTGAGAGAATGAAATTCAGCTTGGCTTCGTTTTCATTAATCTTTTTACTCAGTTCATTATAACTGTTTTCATATGGAAGTATCTCACTTTCTATCCTTAAAATTCTTTGATCAAGATTATTCAGTGTAGCAGACAATGTGTCGTTATATAGATAAACTTCATTTTTAGCGATGTTTGTCAAAGATGTTCTCAATCCGTCTATTTCGAGATTTAACAACATGTCTATATAATTTTTTAGTTCTTCTCTATTTTCTTGTGTAGAAGTTAGCAATACAGATTCCAAACTTTCAATAGTTTGATCGTATTTGGTGTTTAAGTTCTTTACCTCTTGATCAAAATTGTGAAGTTGTTCTTGAAAAATTGTTAAAGATGCCATTGAAGAGTCAGCAATCATTTGAACTTCATCTTGTGCAGTTTTTTTTGCAATATCAATTGCTCCTTGAGAAATCTCTTGGAAGATAATATTGTCTTCGTTAATTGGTTGACTGGGATCAATTACTTTTAAAATATCCGATACATTTTTCCCCAAATTTTGGATAGTAGAGTCCAAATAAGATAATCGGTCATCGTGGGCAAAAACGGTACTTTCTAAATTGTACAGTCTTATTTCAGTATTTAAATTTTCGAGCTTAAGTAATCTATTACTTATTTCTTGTAGATCTTGACCATAAAGTCCATCTACATAATCGAGCATGTTTGAACCAAATTCGGCCAAATCATATCTTAAAACTTGTTGAGAACCCCTAAACCGGCCTTGATTGTCCAGATACATGATTCCTGATTCAACCATTCTCACCACTTGAGGATATATTGGCGAGGATGGTTGTAAATCTGATATGTTGGTTTGGGATAACAAACTCAATGAAATAAAAGTAAAAAGTAAAAATAAAACTATTTTTTTTGCCATCGTTATAACCCTCCAAAAAGTTTATCTAGATCAACATACATAGGTTCGTTTACAAAAAGAACTACAGATACGACTCCATTTGAAAACAGAGTTGGACCTGACGGTAAAAAGAATGTTTTCTGAGAGTTGGTATATTCTTCACCGTTGATAGTATACTTCTCCCCTGTAAAATTGACCTTTACAGGTACAGGAGAGTCAAATTCAAAATGTACGAAACTTTTTTCTCCCGGGTTTATGGTTACTTTTCGTTGTTTTATTTCGTTAAACTTTCTAACCTCTACCGTATAGACTCCAGATTTAAGAGGGTAACCAAACCGATCATTTAAATTCAAATACTGACCGTCAATGTAGATAAGTGGATCTTTAACGTTAGTAGTAATAAAAATATTACCAAAATCACTTCCGGTATAAATATCTACACTTTCAGAAGGTTCCAAAAGTACACTGTACGTTCTATTTAGTGTCCTTAAGTTAACAAACTGGGCATTGTTTAACATATTGTAAAGAAAGAATGCAGGAGTCTTTTGAGTTTTTCCTAAAAAGCTCACATTCGTATTGGACATAGCATAAACATTTACTGTGCTAAGTTTATTTAGATCTATACTTTCCATTTTGTCATAAAAATCTCTATAAATAGGAAATTCTAAACTTTTTGTTCCGGATACAATTCTAACAAAATGTGGTGAATCATCCAAAATAATCGAATCAATTCCTTTCCCTACGTATTTACCATCGATATTGAATTCATAATTTTCAGAATTTAGAAAATTTATTGTATTTAAAAATGGATTCAATTCAACATAATATCTGTTCAAGCCGTTTTGGGTTAATTCAATCAGCATTTCTTTAGATTCGTATCCTAATTTAGATAATGTTAAATTATATGTGCCAGTTGGGAATAAACCTTTCATTGGTGTACTTCCTACATATTCACCATCCAAAAATACCCCCACATCTTTTGGTTCGCTATCAACAAAGAGTTCTATTCCTTTTTCTAAATCAATTAAGATTCTATCATCTTGAGGCAAATTTTTTATTGTTTTAACTAAATAACCTTCTTTTTCCAACAAAATTATATCGAAATTATCTCTTTTTACGGTAATAGGAGTTGTTCCAATTAACTTTCCATCTACAAAAACGTTTGCTTGGTTAGGATTTGATTCAATCAATATTTCATTAGAAGGAATTAGAGAGACCCTTAAATTTTTCTTATCAAATGGTTTCAACTCAAGGTTTAGTTCTTTTGCAAAAAATCCATCTTTTTCTATAATTATTTTTTCTACGTTGTACGGAATATCAACTTCATTAGATGTGGGTAAGGCTATATTGTAATCTTGATTTAAAAAGGTGTATTTTATATTGGCAGAATCAACGTTGATATCAAAAATAAGTTTGGCTAAAGGAACTTGTTCAGCTGTAATTTGGGATTCACTTCCTAAAAGCTCTATACGGACAATAAAATCGCTGTATCCCAGTTTTTTTACATGGAGATAACCATCCGTATCATTAGGTACTTCGATTGTAAAAGGTGTTTCTGTAACAGTTCCCATAAATTGAGAATCAAAATAAACTTCACTACCAGGTAATGCTATTAGATTTATTGTGTAAGAAAAAAGAAATGTTGTAAAGATTAATACGAGAAACACTAAAAACCTTCTATACACTGTTATATCCCACCTTGATTTTCATTCAAAATTTTATTGATTTCATTTAATATTTCTACACTTCTTTCTTTTTCTCCCAATTTTTCATATACTTTTTCCATCAATATTACCCTGTTTTTTATCACGTTTTCTATTATATTAGTCCCGTCTTGAGTAATTTGAACAACATATACCCTTTTATCCTTCTTTGATTTTTCCCTAACCAAATATCCTGCAATTTCCAATCTTCTAATGAGTCCAGTTGTTGTGCTTTTTGTTACCCCCAATCTTTTACTGATGTCACTGAGCATTTTAGGACCTTTGAAATAAACGGTTTGTAAAACATCAAACTGAGCCGGAGAAATGTTGAACTCTTTTAAAACTTTTCTTCCTTCACTTTTTACTTTTGAGCAAATCTCTCTAATCATCTTTTCCATTTGAATTGAAGGGTTATTTTCCATTTTATTCCTCCCCAGATTATGAAGTATTTCTCTAATTTTCTGGATTCAGTCATGATCAAAACGCAATATCTAATATAGTATATCATATTCTTGAAAAATCAATCTGACAATTTACAAAGTTGAGTTATTTATACATTAATGGTAAAATAATCAAAGGTTCTTAAAAAGAATTTTTAAGGGTGGGGAAGGGGTGAGGGGCGCTATTAATTAAATTATTTTAATGTTTATGGGAGGAATATATGGAAAAAGATCTAACAAAAGGTAGTGTAATAAAGCATATTTTGTTGATGGCACTACCTACAATGTTTGGTATGGCAGCCCAAATGGTTTACGATCTTGTTGATATCTTTTGGATAGGCATGATTTCCAGTGAGGCGATAGCGGGGGTGACCATTTTTTCAACTATTTTTTGGATGGTGGATTCATTAAATGAGATTATTGGTGTAAGTTCAATCTCATTGGTATCTCAAGCTTACGGTAAAAAAGATTATAATCAAACTGCAAGATCAATTGAACAAACTATAAGTTTCAAATTTTTGGTTGCATTGATAGCTGCAACCTTCATGGCAGTGTTTTTGGAACCATTGATGTCTCTTTTTGCAGATGAAACTGTGGTGAATTATGGTTTAGAGTATGGTTATTTAAGATTGTTCTTTTTACCGATAATGTTCTCTTCCTACTCTGTAAACACTGTTTTTAGATGTTTGGGGGATGCTAAAACACCAATGATTATAATGATATTTGTTAGCATACTAAACCTTTTTCTTGATCCTATTTTTATCTTTGAAACGGTACCTTTTATCAACTTACCAGGCTTGGGTTTTGGAGTTTTGGGAGCAGCAATTGCAACCGTGGTTTCTCAGTCCATTGCTTTTCTTATAGGCTTTTTAATTCTTTTTTCCAGAACTCATGAAGTCAAACCTCGTATAAAAGGTTTATTTAGACTAAATAAAGATATTGATATAAAATTAATAACTATAGGAATGCCAAACGGTGTAGAAATACTTTTTAGAAATCTTTCAAATATAGCTATATTAGGTTTTGTCTCACTTTTTGGTAATCAGGCTATCGCAGCAAATGGGATCGCTGGCAGGATTTTTGGATTTGCCTTCGTCCCTTTGTTTGGTCTTACTATGGGGGCATCTTCTGTGGTTGGTCAGGCGATAGGAGCCGGAGATATAAAAAGATCTGAAAGAGCTGCAAATATCACGGGAATATTAGGTTCAGTTGCAATGTTATTTTTCATTGTAATGGCGTTTGGTTTTGGTGAAAGTGTGATTTCTCTCTTCACAAACGACGCTATTGTGATTAAATATGGAACTGAATTTCTAAAGTATGGATCAGTAGGTTTAGTTGTATTAGGATATGGTTATGGCCTTGCAAGTGCTTTTTCTGCATCGGGGTACAATTTTCCGTTTCTTTTATCGAGCATTATTTCAAGGTGGGGAATACAATTATGCATTTTAATCGTAGCTATTAATATTTTTAACCAGCCCTTAACATGGGTGTGGCTTTCTTATATGTTCGGGGATATCGCAGAATCTTTCATCCTTTTTTATTTTTATCAAAAGGGAAGATGGAAAGAGAAAAAAGCATGGTAGTAAAATATAAAACCAGAAAATATTAGTTGCACATGCAACCAAATTTTAACGGGAAAATGGTTGTATATGCAACAATTTTTTTCTATAATTATTTTTGTTTCCATTTCTCCCTTATGGTCAGGCTGTAGGTTTCAATTGATCACTGGGCTCTTCCTTAGAAGAGTGGAGAGCTGATTTTTAAAGGAGGCAAAATCAAAAGTTGCTTAATTTAGAGCAAGATCCATCGGTTATTAGCAAGATATCATGTTTATTCAGAACCATGAATTCGATGATGAAAAAAGAACTTCAAAGGTTTGACATTGGAAGAGGTCAATTTCAGTTTCTTATGTACTTACTTAAAAATGGAGATGGAATAAGTCAAGAAGAATTAAACGAGCATCTAAATTTCGATAAAGCAACTACCGCAAGAGCAATCAAGAAGCTTATAAAAAATGGTTATCTTACAAAAAAAATCGATGATAATGATCATCGAATCAATAGAATATTTTTGACAAATAAAGCTTACCAAATCTATAACGAAATGGTTAAGATGAATGATTATTGGGAAAGAATTATAACAGACAATCTTTCAACTGAGGAAAAAGAAATCGTTCAACATATATTGGATAAAATGCTCACTAACATACTAAAATACAAAGCTAAAGATCATGAGGAGGTGTCGTAATTGGAAGAAAATACCAATAAGCTTGAAGACAAGAAGATAGGGAAGCTATTAATGGAACTGTCATTACCAGCAATAGTTGCCATGTTGGTCCAAGCTTTGTACAATTTTGTCGATACTATATACATTGCCCGAGGTGTTGGTACACTTGGAATAGCTGGAGTATCTGTTGCCTTTCCAATTCAGATGATCATTATGGCTTTTGGTGGAATGATAGGAATCGGTGGGGGAACATTAATATCTCGAAGTTTAGGAGCCAAAGATGTTGAGCGGGCAGAAAACGCTTTAGGGAATATTTTTTCTGCTATCTTCGTTTTAAGCATAGCTCTTACTATTCTTGGTACTATCTTTTTAGATCCTATTTTAAATCTCTTCGGGGCCACACCTGATATCCTTTCATACGCAGAGGATTACATGAGTGTAATCCTGTATGGAGCAATACTCTTTACAATTGGAATGGCAAGTCACAACGTTATGAGAGCAGAAGGTAATGCGAAATATGCCATGATAGCTATGATCGTTCCAGGAGTATTGAACATTATTCTTGATCCTATTTTTATATTTGTATTGAATATGGAAGTAAAAGGCGCAGCAGTAGCTACTGTTCTTTCTCAGCTTGTTGGTGTTATTTATATAGGATATTACTTTTTCAGTGGAAAAAGTTCTTTGAAATTTCACAGAAAGAATTTCATATTAGATAGGCATATCATGTCTGAAACGCTAGGGGTTGGAGCTTCTGCTTTTGTTAGACAAGTTGCTGGAAGTTTACTAGCAATAGTTTTAAATAATTTGCTAGGTACGTACGGGAGTTCTCTGCATATAGCAATTTTTGGGGTAATAAATAGACTTTTAATGTTCTTTTTTTTGCCTATGTTTGGTATAGCGCAAGGTTTTTTACCAATAGCTGGTTATAATTATGGAGCCAAAAGATATGACAGAGTAAAAGAAGTTTTGAAAAAAGCAACAATTGCTGCTCTTACATGGTCCATAGTTTCATTCTTTTTAGTTCAATTGTTTCCTGGTTTTCTACTGTCAATATTTTCAACAGATACGTCCTTGATTAGTGAAGGTATTCCTGCTCTAAGAATAGACGCGATGTTTATATGGGTTGTTGGCTTTCAAGTTGTTGGATCATCTTTATTTCAAGCTATTGGTAGAGCTGGTCCTGCACTATTGTTATCAATGTCAAGACAAATATTGATATTTATTCCAATGGTGTTTGTAATGTCACACTTTTTTGGATTAATGGGCATTTGGTACACATTTCCTATTTCAGATGTTTTATCAGCATTGTTAACATTACTTTTTGTGATTAGAGAGATAAAAATTTTGAATACTCTACAGAAAAAGCAAGTTCAAATTAACGATGAAGAAAAAGAAATTGAGGAATCTTATACATCGGAAGGTAAGCATGAATACCAACCCCAAGAAAAATAATAAGGCTCGATAAAAATATATCGAGCCTTTAATATATACGCTTTTTATGCTCTTTCTAAGTAATCTCCTGTACGAGTGTCTACTTTTATTTTTTGACCTCTTTCCACAAAAAAAGGGACAGTGGTTTTCAATCCTGTTTCTAATGTTGCCGGTTTGCCACCACCAGACACGGTGTTTCCTTTAAAATTAGGTTCTGTGTCAATAACGGTTAGAACCACAACTGTGGGAAGTTGAATAGAAACAGGATTTCCATTAAAAAAGACTAGATCGACTTCCAAATTTTCGGTTAAATAAAATTTTTCATCTTCTAACTCTTGAGAAGGCAAAGAATATTGTTCATAGGTGTCGAGTAGCATAAAGTAATAATGATCGTCATCGTTGTATAAATACTGGGCTTTACTAAAACTTATATCAGCTTCTTCAACCTTCTCACCACTAGAAAAACTAACCTCTTTTATTAATCCTGTCATGACACTTTTTAGGCGGGTTCTAATTAATCCGCTGCCTCTTCCCATAAAATGCTTATTGGCTTCAATTACACGGTACATTTCGTTTTGATAAACTATAAAATCTCCTTTTCTTAAGTCTCCTACATCGATCATTCAATTTCCTCCTTGATTTTCAGTTAATCTCAATTAAAGGGGCATAAAAAAACTAAAACCCCACAAATTCATTTTAATTATATTTTTTTAATGATGACTAATAATAGGCAAAACTTCACTACAGAATAAATTTAGCAATTATTTTTTAACTTGTCAAGTCTTTTCTTGTACGTTTGTTTAAAATGTTGTACCTAATTATCTTTTAGCTAGGTTTACTCATAATTCATATACTGTTTATAAAAAATTAACTTGCATTCCTATCCATTTTGTATTATAATACTTTTGCAACACATTCCGTATGCTGCAATGGGTGGCGCGGTAGAAATTTGGAGGTAACAAAGTGAAAGGTAAAGTAAAGTGGTTTGATTCAAAGAAAGGTTATGGCTTCATCACAGGGGAAGATGGGAACGATGTATTTGTACACTTCTCAGCTGTTCAAATGGATGGCTACAGAAAGTTAGAAGAAGATCAAGAAGTTGAATTTGAAGTTGTCGAAGGTGACAAAGGTCCTCAAGCTTCAAATGTAAGACCCTTATAACCCTTATAAGTGTATACCATAATCTAAACCCAAAATACACCAAGGAGCGCGAAAGCGCTCCTTTATTTATTTGCTCTCTTGAATTATCTTTAATCCTGAGCTTGTTCCTATTCTATCAGCTCCACAACCTATCATTTTTAAAGCTGTTTCCAAGTCTTTAATACCTCCGGATGCTTTTACTTTCATTTCATTTCCTGCGAGGAAATTCATCAATGCCACGTCCTCTAATTCAGCCCCTCCACTTCCAAAGCCTGTAGAAGTTTTAACAAAATCCGCTCCAGCTAGTTTTGAAATTACAACGGCAGCTATCTTTTCTTCCTTCGAAAGATAACAGGTTTCAATTATAACTTTTAACAATTTTTTAGCATCTTTAGTCAATGAAGAAATAGCATGTATTTCTTCATAGATATAATCATACTGTTGCACCTTAAGCCTTCCTATATTCAACACCATATCTAATTCATCAGCGCCATCTTTAATCGAATTTTCAGATTCGTAAACTTTTGTTTGTATAGTATTGGCTCCCAGAGGGAATCCAATCACTGTTGCTACTTTTACTTCACTATCTGTAAGGATTTCTTTTGATAAACTTACATAAGTTGGATTAATGCAAACCGCGTAGAAATTGTTATCTTTAGCTTCTTTACAGAGAGTTTCGATATCTAAAGGTGTTGAGGTAGCTTTAAGCATGGTATGATCAATATATTTTGCCACTTCTTGGGGTTTTAAATCTGCCTGTCTTTCCTCAAAAGTGAATTCCTTTTCAACCCTTCTTGTTTCATTTTTGATTATCTTTTCTAATTCTGAAATTCTCATGTTTTGGCTCCTTCCCTTAAATAATAAGATTGTCTTTCGAAAATAATTTCTGAAATATTTTATCATATTTTAAAAAAATGTGGTATAATAATCTTGAAAGTAAATAATAAATGGCCAGGGGAGCTGAAAGGCTGAGAGGATGCCAAAAAGGTATCGACCCTGACTACCTGATCTGGATAATACCAGCGAAGGGAGGCTAAAAATATGTATTCAATTTGATCCTGTTCTCACTTTGCTGGTGAAGAACAGGATTTTTATTTTTCACAACAGGGTAATAATAGGAGATTCCATGTTGGAAATTATCTCATTTAAGCTAACTAAATAACTATTTAAAAGAGGTGAGTTAAGGTGAAAAAGTTTTTAGCGATGTTGGGTGTTATAGTTGTTTTGTTATCTTTTGCTTTTTCTGAGGAATTGACTGTCTATGTTTATGAAAGTTTCAGTTGGATTGAGCAAGGTACGGTTCAAAAGTTCGAAGAGATGTACGGCTGCGATGTAAAAGTGGTAAAATTGGGTGATGCAGGTAATGTACTTACACGGCTAGTTTTGGAAAAGAAAAATCCTAGAGCGGATGTAGTCATTGGGCTTGATCAGTCTTTAGCTGCAAAAGCTGTTGAAGAAGATCTATTGATCCCTTACAAGCCAAAAAACATTGAAAATGTTGCAGACAAAGCCTTGATATTTGATCCCGAATATTATGTAATTCCTTACGACTATGGAGCTATTGCCATCATTTATGATCCTGAAAAGATACAAGAAGAATTAGTATCTTTTGAAGACCTAACGAAATATAAAAATTCTTTGATAATTCAGGATCCAAGAGCATCAAGCACCGGTCAGGCTTTTTTACTATGGACAATAGCCGTTTATGAAAATGAGTGGAAAGATTTTTGGGAAAGACTTAAGCCTGCAATATTAACGGTGAGTCCTAGCTGGGATGATTCTTTTGCAAAATTCGAAATTGGTGAGGCGCCTATGATGGTCAGCTATGCAACTGATAGCGCATATTCGCAATATTATTACGGATCTAGTAAGTACAAGGTTTTTATCCCCAAAGAAGGTGCATATGTTCAAATAGAAGGTGCAGGTATCGTTAAAGGTACTGATAATTTAGATTTAGCTCAGAAATTCATAGAATTTATGTTGACAGAAGATTTTCAAAAAGAAATACCTTTAAATCAATGGATGTTCCCTGTAATTGATGTTGAACTACCTGAGGTTTACCAATATGCAGTGGTTCCCGAAAAAATTCTGACTATACCAGCCCAAGAAATTTCAAACAATCTAGAAATATGGCTGAAAGAATGGGAGGATCTATTATACTGAACTTATGAACAATAGAAGAAGCAAGAATTTGCTGTTTATTTTATTTTTGAGTTTGTGGTTGATTCCTTTTTCTTTTTTATTTAAAGATTTTTTTCGTTTGGAAGGTTTAGTTAATTTCCTGGATCCGCGTACGTGGCGGATCCTTGGTTTTACTTTTTATCAAGCCTTTCTTTCATCTGTGTTGTCAATGTTTATAACTTTGATTCCGGCGTATTTTACTTCAAGAAATGAAGGGATCATATCTAAATTATTAGACAACACGATTTTCATCCCTTTCTTTTTTCCTCCGGTCTCGGCAGTTATGGCTTTCACTCTTGTTTATTCTTCAGTTGGTATACTTTCAAAATTAGGTTTTAATTTAAATATTATGTACACGTTGAAAGCGATAATTTTAGCTCATATCTTTTATAACTCTCCCATATTTGTTCGTTACATATCGGAGGCTCTTAGAAGGGTGCCAGCAAGTTTTATTGAAACAGCCAGTATGGAAGGAGCGGGAAAATTTAAGACTTTTATAAACGCAGAATTACCTTTGATCATTCCATCCATTTCAAGGGCTTTATTTCTAGTATTTACATATAATTTCACAAGTTTCGCGATTGTTTTGAGTTTAGGTGGAGTAAGATATTCTACTTTGGAAGTAGCTATTTCTACAACATTAAGAAGCTCCTTGGACTTTCCCAAGGCTTTATCTTATGCATTAATTCAACTCATAATCCTCACGATGCTTAATATCTTTATATCAAAATTTGAACCTATATCTTTCGAATTTGAGCCATTATCTCAAAAAAAATCCGGATACCTAAGCAGGACAATATCGATATTTTACTTAATCTTTGAATATTCTATCGTCTTAATTGGTATTGCAGCTTCTTTTTTCGATTTTATAAATATGAAATTTGATATATCTTCATTTTTGAATTTATTCTCTAAAGAGTTGAATAGTGTATATCCAGTTGTTAGATCGATTTTAAATTCCTTTTTAGTATCCACGGTATCAGCTTTCTTTGCTGTAATAACAGCATATTTTTTATTGAAAAATTACAGTAAGCTCATCAATGTCAGTGTAATGGCTACTTTAGGAATATCATCTGCATTTTTGGGTATGGCTTTACTTTATTTAAATATACTATTTAATATTCCGTACGTATTGTTGTTGATTTTGGGATATTTCTTGATAACCATACCCATTGCGTATTCATTTTTATTCCAGCCGGTTCGAGGATTTGACAATAAAATAATTGAAGCTGCAAAAATCGACGGGGCAAACAAACTGACTATCTTTCTAAAAGTAGAATTACCTCTTCTGCTTTCTTCCATTACGAGTGCGTTTCTTCAGATATTTGCAATAATTTTTGGTGAATTCACCATCAGCTACACTATGCAAGTAAGGGATTACTTTCCTCTTGTAAGTGTGGTTAACTATTCTCTTTCCTCAGGGAGATTGTATCAGGAAGCAAATGCCTTAAGTGGGCTGAACATAATTATAATCTTCTTTATCTTTTATATTAGCAATAAATTTGCAAAAAAGTCGGAAATTTAAATATTATCTTTTTCAACTACAGCAATAGCGAACTCCGTAATAAAATATGCTTTCATCATATAATATTTTTCGTTTTCCTCATTACTTAAAACCTCTTCAAACAATTTATCGTTAGAAATATTAAGTTTATTCCTCAATATAACTAACATATTGAATTCTCTAATCTCATCTATTTCAAAATATTTTATGAGCCCGGTGGTCTTTAAATAATTATTTACGGCGGTTTTTATGTAATCATATATCTTTTGTTTTATTGGTAAAAATTTAAAAAAATTGTTTCTCATCAAACTAGCAACCTTCATTGCTCCAACCTTTCTAATAGATAAAAGTTCAAAAACGTTATCGTATTTAAAATCAATATACATTCCAAAAAATTTACCGCTCAATCTCCCTTTGGCATCTTTTTCTTTCAACATCTCACTGTTGATAGTTAATGCGAACGGAAATATAGTTATAGTCTCTAAGAAGTTATCGAAATTAATTTCTAAATCATCGATATTGTAATTTAATTTTTCCTCCACTTCTGACCTTACACTGATCTCTGCTTCTTTGAATTTATAAGCAGCCTCTTTTAGATTTTCTATAATCTCGTCCATTTCACTGGGATCTGCGTTTTTTAAAAATTCAAGATTGAACTTTTGAAGCTCTGGATGTTCCTTAAACAATCTATCTAAAAATTTTTTAAAATCTTCATCATCGTAATCGCTCATAATACATTCCTCCAAACAAAGTTTCAAAGAAAATATGTCTCATCTACGTTAATTATAACATATATTGTGATCTATCTAGGAATTTTTTGAAAAAAATAAAAAAATGGTATAATTTTAAATGAAAAAGTAAATTTGTAGGGTGCTATATAAAAAGTTTCTAGAGATAGTCAATCAAAAATTAAAAGGAGTCAAAGATTATGCATGATAAAGAAATCGAGGGAAAAATGGAAAAGCTTCCCGAAGATTTGAGGAGAGAGGTTTTAGATTATGTGGATTTTCTACTAAGTAAGTATCAAGGCAGAGAAAATTCGAGAGGTAAATTCAAGTTCGACTGGGAAGGAGGTCTATCAGAGATAAGAGAGGAATTTACTTCTGTTGAGCTGCAACACAAGGCTTTGGAGTGGAGATAATGTTTTTAGTGGATACGAACGTATTTTTAGAAATTCTCCTCACACCAAACTTCTGTTTTTGCCAATGGAACTGTACAGGGAAGTTGTAAATGTAAGAAAAATCCTGAAATTAGATTTTGATGATGCCTATCAATATAGCATAGCTAAATACCATGGATTGAAAATAGTTACAATGGACAAGGATTTTGAGAGGATAAAGGATGTAGAAACTTTGTTTTTGTAGGACGTTGCTTAAAAGAGCAATCAATCAAAAATTAAAAGGAGGGAAACTAAATGCAAGATTACCACGAACCTTATGAAGAACTAAGTGACAAAGATCGTTCTTATGTATACGCATTAAACAGTTTAAAAGAGGAGATTGAAGCAATAGATTGGTACAACCAAAGGGCGGCTGTTTCTAAAGATCCAACCATCAAAGAAATTATGGAGCACAATAGAGATGAAGAAATTGAACATGCGGTAATGCTTATCGAGTGGTTAAGAAGAAACATGGATGGATGGGATGAAGAACTGAAGACTTATCTTTTCACAGAAAAACCATTGCTAGAAGTAGAGGAAGAAGCTGTTGAAGGAGAAAGCAAAGAAGAGTCTTCTTCAAATAAAAAAGGTGATTTGGGACTAAGAGGATTGAAGTAGAAAAAATTTCAAAGATGAAGGAGGGTAAAAAATGGATTTTCTTAAAAGGGATTTAGCTCCAATAACTGAAGAAGCTTGGGAAGAATTAGACGAAAGGGCAAAGGAGATTTTTAAGAACAAATTAAAAATAAGACCAATTATTGATGTAGAAGGTCCTTATGGATGGGAATATTCTTCATACAATTTAGGTACAAACGAACTCGTTGAAAACCCGAGAGATGGATTGGGATGGGGAATAAGACAAGTTTTACCTATAGTAGAGATTAGAAACCCATTTGTTTTGAAACAATGGGAGCTTGATAATATCGAAAGGGGTTTAAAAACTCCGGATTTGGAAGGGTTAGAAACCGCTGCTAAGCAGTTGGCTTCGTTCGAAAATAAATTAATTTTAAAAGGCATAGAAAAAGCCAATATAATTGGGTTGCAAACGCTTGCTAAACAAAATTCAGTGGAAAGTTCTAAAGAAAGCGTTAAAGATTTTGTTAAATCTTTATTTGAAGTAAAAAAGAGATTCATGGAGCAAGGGATTGAGGGACCGTATACCTTAGTGATCAACAAAGAACTATGGCAAGATTTGTTTACCATGAATCTATCTTATCCTTTGGATTTAGTTGTTAAAGAAATTATAGACGCCAAAGTTAAACCTATGCATGAAGTAGATGAAAGTTTTGTAATTTCTAACCGTGGTGGAGACTTTAAATTAATTTTAGGTCAAGATATTTCCTTAGGATATGAAAGCAAATTTGACGAGCAACTCAAATTTTTCTTCACTGAAAGTTTAACCTTCCACGTAGTAACACCGGAAGCTATAGTTGGTTTAGAAATGTAAATTACTTTTAAAAAACATTTGCTGAAACAACCTGCTTATTATAAATAAAAAAATCGGCCTCAATTTGTTCTCGGTTAAATCATAATTTGAGGCCGATTTCTTCTATTTTTATAAAGTAAGAATCCCTTTTTCGTCTTCCAATTTGTTCTTGATGTTATTGATCTTATTTTTTATCATTTCATTTCCCATCAGCAAAGAATGTTCTATTTTTTTGATGGAATGAATAATAGTAGAATGATTTTTATCTAATTTTTCGGAGATATCTTTGGTTTTCAACTTCATAGTAGTCTTAAAAAGATAAGCTAAAACTTGACGTGCTAATGCTATTTCTTTTTTTCTAGATGATGAGAAGATATCCTTTCTATTTATATTAAATTCAGCGGCGACCAGATCTATAACGGTATCTATTTTCACAGTTTCAAGAACTTCTGGTGACTGGAACCTAACTTTGTTTGCGTTCATTCTCATCATTGAATTGACTATTGTTTTTGCGGATTCAATATTCACTGGCGCACCTGAAATTTGACTTTGCAATAAAAGGTTCATAATGGCGCCGCGAAGTTTTCTTAAATTTGTATCAACGTGTTCAGCCAAGTAATAAGCAACATCATCGGTAAGTTGAAGAGAAATCATTTGTGCCATTTTCTTAGCTATTAAGTACTTCGTTGCCTTATCAGGTGCTTGTATATCAGTTATCAAACCCATTTCAAACCTACTAATCAATCTAGGATGAAAGGTTGCCAATTCATCAGGGGTTCTATCGGAACATATTACTATCTGTTTTCTTGAGTTAAAAAGAGAATTAAAGGTATGAAAAAGTTCGCTTTGCACGGTATTTTTTCCAATTAAAAATTGAACATCATCTATCAATAAAAAATCTACATTTCTTCTAAAGCGTTCTCGGAAGTTCTCCATATCGCTAGCTCTTATTCCATCCATCATTTGATTCATAAAATCCTCGGCTGTTACATACTTAACCTTCAAATCAGGGGCATTTTCCATCAAAAAGTTCCCTATTGCATGTAAAAGATGTGTTTTACCTAGTCCAACATCTCCATATATAAATAAAGGATTATATTTACCAGGATTCTTGCAAACTTCCAAGGCTGAATAATAAGCTATTCTATTGGAATTTCCCGTAACAAAGCTGTCAAAGGTGAACTCAGGATTAAATTCTGATAGTTTCAAAGGTCTGTTTTTTATTATTGGACCATTTACTGCATTTTTTTGTTCTTTACTAATAGGGATTTCCTTAAAAACAACCTCTACAGACTTACCTAAGATATTATTTATAGTTTCTTTTATTATTGAACCGAATCTTTTCTCGACAGCTTCTTTAATAAATAAATTTCCTAATCCAACAACGACCTTTTTGTCTTCTAATTCCAAAATTTGAGCCGTTGTTAGCCAATTATTCCAGGTATCTCTAGACATGTTGGAACGAAGTTTTTCTATTAGTTCATGCTTTTCCATTATTTTCACCCCTTGGAATAAAACCCAATATATACTTTATCATAAGGGGTCAACTTAATCAAGAAAATTTTTGATTAAAAATCTGATTAAAGGCTATTTATGCTAAATCTAGAACTTAAAATTTTTAGATCCCTCATCTTAAAAAGATTTAAGAGACAACTTGAAGAACAAAAATTGTTAAATCTTTGTTTTAAAAAATAAAAATGTATAATATACAAACGTATTAATTTTTGAATAATAAGAAATGTTAATATATATTATGTTAATTTAAAATAACTTAATTTAAATAATAATATTTTTTGTTATTAGGATAATTCCCGGAGATCCCGTTGCAGCGATGTTAGGTGGAAGAGCTTCTCAAGAGGTTATTGAAGCCAGGAGAGCAGAACTAGGACTTAACGATCCCATCTTGGTTCAATTTTTTAAATACGTAGGGGGACTGTTCAGAGGTGACTTGGGAACTTCAACAATGACAGGAAGACCTGTACTTGATGAGATATTAGAAAGATTTCCCGCTACACTTGAATTAACAATTTTTGCGTTTATTGTAGCAGTAGTTATAGGGATCTTTTGGGGTTCAAAAGCCGCACAAAAAAGAGACAAACCCGTAGATATAATTGCCAGAGGGTTTTCAATGCTTATGTATGCCGTACCTGTTTTTTGGTTTGGTCTGATGATGCAGTTCATTTTTGGAATGCAATTGAAATGGTTGCCTATTGCTGGAAGGATCGGAGCTACAGTTCAATTTGAAGAGATTACAGGTTTGTTTTTACTGGATTCTCTTTTAAGAGGCAACTGGACTGCTTTCTGGGATGTCCTACAACATCTGTTGTTACCTGGTATTACTCTAGGCCTTGTTATCTCAAGTATTTTTTTAAGAATGGTTCGAAATAATACAATTTTAACGTTAACCTCTGATTATGTTAAATCTGCTAAAGCAAGGGGGATACCTGAAAATAGAATATTGTACAGGCATGCTTTAAGGAACGCTTTAGTTCCTATTTTAACAGTAATGGGATTACAGCTCGCACTATTGATGGCTGGAGCTGTTTTAACTGAAACAACTTTTTCTTGGCCAGGGATAGGGAGTTACCTCATCATGAAAATCAGATACAGAGATTTTCCCGCCATTCAAGGAACGATAGTTTTTTTCGCAATTTTCGTAATTATAATTAACATCATAGTAGAAATTATCAACGCGTTAATAGACCCAAGAGTAAGGTACTGAGGAGGGTATAAAATTGGAAGAACATAAATTCATTTCATCGAAGATTGGAAAGGGCTTCTCCAGATTCTTTAGAGGTTCCAATGCATGGCTTACCTTCATAGGTATGGTTATTTTAATTTTTTACATTTTTTTAGCCATTTTTTCACCTCAAATAGCTCCTTACGACCCTACAGAAAGGGTTGGAAGATCTTTAACCCCTCCGAGTAATGAATTTTGGTTTGGAACAGACAACCTCGGTAGGGACGTATTTAGTAGGGTCGTTTATGGGGCTAGAATAGCCTTAACAATAGCTTTTGTTTCTGTGGCAATAGCTTCTGCTATTGGTATACCGTTAGGTTTATTATCTGGATTTGTGGGCGGAATATTCGATAGAATAATGACCATAGTTATGGATGCTATATATTCTTTTCCAGGTTTGATTCTTGCCATAGCGATAGCGGCATTTTTAGGACCAGGTATCATGAATATCGCAATTTCTATAGCCGTTGTTTACATACCCACATACTTTAGGGTCATTAGAAATCAAGTATCTTCAGTTAAAAATGAACTTTATGTCGATGGAGCCAGAGCTATAGGCGCTTCAAACTTATCTATTTTGGGAAGGTACATACTTCCAAATGTACTTCCATCCGTAGTGGTTGTGCTTTCTATGAACCTGGCAGACGCCATAATGACAGAAGCTGGGTTGAGCTTTTTGGGATTAGGCATAGCTCCTCCAACTCCCGATTGGGGTTTTGATTTGAGCAACGGTCAAAGATTCATTTTGAGTGGTGCTTGGTGGGCTTTGACGTTTCCCGGTGTTGCTATAATGACTGTTACACTAGGATTTTCCATGTTCAGCGAAGGTTTGAACGAGATGCTGAATCCTACAATTAGGGAAAGAAGGTAGTAAGAGTGCTTGAAGTGAAAAATCTGAAAGTTTATTATAAAAGTGAAGAAGGGATTATAAAAGCGGTTGACGATGTTAGTTTTAAGGTAAAAGACGGAGAAACCCTGGGCCTAGTGGGAGAATCGGGCTGTGGGAAGTCTACCTTAGGACAAGCTATAATGAAAATATTACCGTTAAATGCACGATTGTACGGCGAAATTATATTAAATGGTCAAAATATTATTAAAATGAACGAAAAACAAATGCGAGAAATTCGTGGTAGAGATATTACCATGATCTTTCAAGATCCGATGACTTCTCTCAATCCCATCATGAAAGTCAAAGACCTGTTTGTTGAAATTGTAAGAGCTCATTTTCCCGATATATCTAAAGAAAAAGCTATAGAAATGGGTGGTGGTGTCCTAAAGGATGTGGGAATAGACCCAAGCAGGATGAACCAATATACATTTCAATTCAGTGGTGGTATGAGACAAAGGGTGATGATCGCCCTAGGTCTTGTTTTAAAACCGTCCTTTGTCATTTCTGATGAGCCAACAACTTCTTTGGATGTCATAGTTCAAGCACAAATAATAGAGTTGATGAATAAATTAAGGGATGAATATCAAATGTCTATGTTGCTTATAACACATGATTTAGGTGTAGTTGCTCAACTTGCAGATAAGATTGGAGTAATGTATGCCGGTCATTTGGTGGAAATATCTTCAAAGGAAAATATTTATTACAATCCCAAGCACCCTTATACAAAAGCTCTTTTAGAGTCCATTCCAAATACGGACATCAACGACAAAGATTTAAAATATATTCCTGGAAGTCCTCCAGATTTAGGTAAACCTCCAAAAGGATGCCGATTCGCCCCTCGGTGTGAGTATGCTATGGATATCTGCCATGAGCAGGAGCCCCCAAGTTTTTTAATCGAAGGATCGGAAGTTAAGTGCTGGCTTTATGAAAATTCTCAAGATTTAAATAATGTAAATGTAGGTGGTACTAATGACTGAAAATACAATCTTAAAAGTTCAAGGTTTGAAAAAATATTTTCCTCTAAAAAGAACGGTGGGGGAAGTTTTAACTAGAACTCCACCAAAATACGTAAGGGCGGTAGATGAGATTAATTTTGAAGTAAAAAAAGGTGAAACTCTTGGTTTAGTTGGTGAATCAGGAAGCGGGAAAACAACTACAGGTAGGCTGATTACAAGGTTAGAAGATCCCACTGAAGGAAAAATTTTATTCAAAGAAAAAGACATCAGTACATTAACAAAAAAAGAATTAAAACACATAAGAAAAGAGATTCAAATAATCTTTCAAGACCCACTTGCAGCCTTGAACCCTCATATGAGGATCGGTGAGGCTGTGATGCATCCTCTAGAAATACACAATATTGGCAAAGACCATTCCGAAAGACAAAAGCTTGTTATGGAGATGTTGGAAAGGGTACAGTTATCACCTGCAAGTGAGTATTATTATAGATATCCTCGTGATTTATCTGGTGGTCAAAGGCAAAGGGTTGTAATAGCAAGAGCTTTGATCTTAAAGCCTACTTTTGTTGTGGCGGATGAAGCAGTTGCGATGTTGGATGTCTCTGTTAGATCCCAATTGTTGCAACTGATGATCAACTTAAAAAACGATTTTGATCTGACTTATCTTTTCATCACACATGATTTAGCTACAACCAAATATATATGTGACAGAATCGCCGTAATGTACTTGGGCAAAATTATCGAAGTTGGAAATTTTGAGCAAATATATACAAAACCCAAACATCCGTACACTCAAGCTCTAATATCAGCCGTTCCTGAACCTGACCCCAAGAGCAAGAAAAGAAGAATAATACCTCAAGGGGAAGTTCCAAATGCCGTTAACATCCCTACAGGTTGTAGGTTTCATCCTCGATGCCCGTATGCAAAAGAAATTTGTAAAATTAAAGAACCCATTTTGAAAAATGTTGAAAACCAAGAAGTTGCCTGTCATCTCTATGATTCAGAATATGAAAAGAGTGCCGTTTAGATCTTATTTTCTTTTCAAGAAAAGGTTTATTGCTAATTTTAACTTTTTAGAACCTATAAGGTACGCTGATAGGAAGTAGACGATGACACTAAGAGCAATCAGGAGAACAACTAACAATCTCGAATCGAAAAATCCTTTACAAGTCACAATAAATATGGACATAAAAGCGCTTGCGATGAAAATTTTAAATATTTCTACCCAATCTTCACCAGTCAAACCTTTAATAATATTGAAACCAGTCATAAACATGCCGATAATTCCAGAAATAGAAGTTGCAAAGGCAATTCCAACAACACCATATCTGAAAGCCAACAAAACATCGAGAATTGCGTTCACTGAAAGCATTACAACTGCGACTAAAGAAGGATACCTTGTATTCAATTTAGAGTGATAAGTCCTAATGAAGATGGTATGTAAAGAATAAAATGGAAGCCCTATAGAATAATACAACAAAGTTTTTGCTGTTATCAACGTATCTTCAAAGGTAAAACTACCATGTTGATATATCAAAGCCACGATCTCATTGTTTAAAAATATCAAACCGAACATGGAAGGAATTGCAAAGAACAAAGTTAGTTCTATACTATCTTTCAAATTCTTGTTGTATTCTTTTTCATCTTTTATACTCGAAGAATACGATAATTTAGGTAAAAGAGCGTTTGCAACGCTGATGGCAAATATACTCAAAGGAAGCTGATAAACTCTTAAGGCGTATTGAATGGTCGAGACACCGCCAGTACCGGTCCAGGTTGCGATATTGGTATCGACCAATGTATTCAAGGAAGCTACGGCTACTCCTAATAATGCGGGACCAAACAAGTTCATTATACTTTTCAGATCTTTGAAATTAAAATCAAGTGTCATCCGGAAGTGTATCTTTCTCAAAAGATAATAAACCAACAAAAACTGTAAAACTCCACCCACTGTGAATCCTATAGTTGGTCCCAATATTCTTGGGGAAAAGTAAGAAGATAAAAAGATAAAAACGATACTGCAAAGGTTGGATAAAGCTGGAGCGAAAGCAGGCCCAAAATAGATATCTTTACTATTTAAAACACCGGTAGCTATTGCCCACAAAGAGATAAAAATTATAAATGGATATGTAATTTTCAACAAATAAGAGGTTAATTCCATAGTTGATTCGGACAAACCTGTTCCCAAAACTAAAACTATTTGGTCGGAAAAGAGATATACAGGTATATATAATAAAACAGTCGTTATTAATACAAACCATATTGTGGTGCTAAGAAAAACCTGAGAATCTTTTCCTTGTTTTCTTGTAAATAAAGGAATAAAAGCTGAGGAGAGGGCTCCATCAGCGAAGATTTTCCGAAGAAAAAAAGGTAGAAGAATGGCAACTAAATATGCATCGTACTCTGCACTAATCCCAAAATAATGAGCAAAGGTAGCATCCCGCAAAAGGCCTAAAAGTCTACTTATAAGAGTTGCCAAAGAGAAAAGAAATGTATGCCTCAACAATTTCGACATCCAAATGCCCCCGATATTCTTTATTTGGTCCTGTACAATCTGTCTCCTGCATCCCCTAATCCGGGAACAATATACGCTTTTGAATTGAGTTTATTATCCAAAGCAGCAGTATAAATAATCACATCTGGGTTTTCACTTACAACTACGTTAACCCCTTCAGGAGCGGCTATCAAGGACATAATAGTGATATTTTGTCCACCTCGTTTTTTCACTTGTTTTATAGCATGATTCATAGAATGTCCTGTGGCAAGCATAGGATCGAGAATAAAGATTTGATGGTCTTCTGTCAAAGGTGGAAACTTCACATAATACTCTATTGCATTGAGGGTTTCGGGATCTCTATACACACCCAGAAAGCCCACACTGGCGTTTGGAACCAATGAAAGAACACCATCCAGCATACCTAAGCCTGCTCGCAATATAGGAACTATGGTAACTTTTTTATCTTCAACCATTTCTCCCTTTGTCTGTGCAATTGGCGTTTCAACTTCAACTTCCATCGTAGGGAGATTTCTGGCTGCTTCATAGGTTAGCAAAAGGGTTATCTCCTTCAAAAGTTCCCGGAATTCTTTAGGTCCTGTGTCTTTATTTCTCATTATAGAAAGTTTGTGTTTTATCAAAGGATGATCAACGACGTGAAGATTATTCATTTAAAATTTGCACCTCCCAAATCTTTGTTAAAATATCTTCTCGATTTTGACTTCATCTAAAAGCCTCAAAACGTCATTTTTTCTACAAAGTTCTGTTCCTGGAGTTATGACTGAGGCATTACCTGAGGCATTTGCCCATTTAAAGGCTTCTTCTACATTTGCGCCTTCTTCACGTTTTAAAACGTAAGCGGCAAGAAAGGAATCTCCGGATCCAACCGCACTTTGAACAGGGACATCTATGGAAGGAGCGTATAGGCAACTCTCCTTTGAGATAAACATAGCTCCGTTTGATCCTAGAGTAAGCAATATTTCTTTTATTCCGTACTTATCAATTAGCTCCAAACCATATTTAGCAAGTTCGTCTTGGTCAATCTCATTTATTTTTTTATCAAGAACCCTTTGAAACTCGTATAAATTAGGTTTGATACAATCAGGGTGTGATTCGATTCCGACTTTTAAATTTTCACCATCGGCATCAAAATATACCTTAGCGTTTTTCCTTTTAAGGTAAGAAATTATTTCTGCATAAAAATTTGGGGTTACTCCTGGTGGCAAACTTCCTGAAATAACAACGGTATCATTTTCTCTGATTAAAAGTTTGAGAGTCTCATACAGTTGGTTCAAATCAGTTTTTGGAATCTTTGGGCCCTGAACACTCAGCCGGTATTGAGAATTTCGTTCCTGTAGAATGATGTTCATTCTCGTTTCTTTTGTAATTCTAACAGCTGTGTATATTACCCCTTCTTTGTCCAACATTTCCTCAATCTTTCTTCCGTTTTCACCACCAAGAAAAGAAATAGCTACGGATTTACCTTCCAATTCTTTAATTGCTCTTGAAACATCTATTCCTTTTCCTGCAGGATAGTCTTTTATCTTTTTAACTCGGGTAGTATCATCTGTTTTTAATTTATCTACATAAAGGTACCTATCTAAACATGGATTAAGCGTTATTGTAAATATCATATAAAATCATCGTCTCCTTTACGGTACATCATGGCCGAGGGCTGCTTCATAGATCTTAAACCAATGTTCTCTCGTCATTTCTACGTTCAGAGCTTCAACAGCGTTCTTAAGTCTTTCTAACCTACCGCTTCCTGAAATAGGGATTACACCGACAGTATGGTTTAAAAGCCATGCGTATACAACAGTATCTACAGAATCGATACCGAGTTCTTTGCCAACTTCTTTCAACGTCGTCAATATTCTTACCGATTTATCGTTTGAACCATCGAATAACTTCCCACCCGCCAAAGGTGACCAAGCCATTGGATTGATATTTTTCCCTTTTAGAAAATAAATATTATCGTTTTCAAAATGTTCTAAGTTGAATGGAGAGATTTCTATCTGATTAGTCACCAAAGGAAGATTCAATTTCGATTGTAAAGCTTCAAACTGATTGATGGTGAAGTTTGACACTCCGAAGAAACGAACTTTACCAGATTTGTGTAATTCTAAGAAGGCTTCTGCAATTTCTTCTGGGTTCATGAAGGGATCTGGGCGATGTATCAGTAGTAAATCGATATAATCGGTATGAAGACTACGAAGGGAATTATCTACAGATTTCAAAATATGTTCTTTGCTAGTATCGTAATAATGAATTCTTTTTGTCTCCTTGTTAGGAAGTACTATGCCACACTTAGTTACAATTTGCATCTTATCTCTTAAAGAAGGATTTGACTTTAAAACTTCTCCAAATAAGCCTTCACAAGTATAATTTCCATAAATATCGGCATGATCGAAAGTAGTTACTCCTAAATCTATCGCTTTCATAATAAATTTTTCTGTTTGTTCTGTTGAAAAATTCCAGTCTCTAAGTCTCATCATCCCTTGTACTATTCTTGATAAATACAAACCACTATTAGAAACGTTGACTTGCATTATTTCACCTCTTGATCTAGAAGAATTTGAATACTTTTTATTCCATTTATTATAACATATTTTATTCTTAGCTATCGTTTGAAATAGAAAAAAAGCAACAAACTTTTAATTTTTTGATATAATTAAATGCATAAGCAGGCCTGCGGGTCAAAAGGGTAAAGGCTCCTTTTCCTTATGGGTGGGGAGCTGGATGAAATGACAAAAGAATCTTTTCCTTATGGGTGGGGAGCGGGGCGAAGGGGCGCTAATAAAAGGTTTAGAGTTTCTAAAAACAGAATTAAATTTTAAAAAAGGTGGTTTTTACTCTGATAAACGATATAAAAACAATCGAAAAATTACAACAAATAGAACTCTTCGTTTTAGATATAGACGGTACTTTTTATGTCAGTCAAAAGTTAGTTAACGGCGCACTAAAATTCTCCAACCTTTTAAAAAGGCAAAATAAAAAGCTTGTCTTTTTAACCAACAACTCCAACAAATCAAAGAAAGAATACTTACAAGAGTTTAACGCTTTAAACTATCCAATAAAAGAAAACGAAATCTACACAGCAGGTATCGCTGCTGCAGAGTATATAAAAAATAAATTTGGTACAAAAAGAATTTTTTTGGTGGCTACTCCCTCAATGATAGAAGAGTATGAAAAGTTAGGCCATGAAATTGTTACAGATTTCCCTGAGATGGTGGTAGTTACTTTCGATAAAAGTTTAACCTATGATAAATTGGCAAAAGCCTCCATATTTGTATCTAAAGGGGCCTTCTTTTTTGTTACTAATCCAGATTTGAACTGTCCAACTGAAGAAGGGCCTATCCCCGATACCGCTGCTATTGCAAGTGTAGTATCTAAAGCATGCAATAAAGAACCCGACATCATCTTTGGGAAACCAGATCCCAAGATTTTAGAAATGATAATGAAAGATTATCAAGTAACCCCAGAAAAAACCTGTATAGTTGGAGACAGGTTGTATACTGATATATTAATTGGAATAAACGCTGGTACGTTATCTACATTAGTATTAACCGGGGAAGCAAAATTAGAGGACCTAAAAGATTCTGCAATAAAACCGGATCTTGTAGTTGACGATTTAGGACAACTTGCAGATCTAATCATAGATGGGGGACGTGGCTAAAGGCATAGTCTTTTGTTCTTCCGTAGATGGGGGGAAATGGATAAAAGGACAAAGAATCTTTTCCTTATGGGTGGGGAGTTGGATGAAAGGGTAAAGAACCTTTTCCTTATGGGCGGGCTGCGGGGCGAAGGGGCGCTATCACAGGACTTTCTAAAGATGTTATTATCGAAATAACAGGAGGGGGAATTTTATTAAAATCTACATTCCAGAAACTTATGAAATAATGCCTCAAAAAAAAATATACTTACTCCGAGCAGGCTTCAATGGATCTAAATTCCAAATCAACGACAAATTAAAAGAAGAAATAAATAAAATATACAAGATCGGCTTAGAATTAGCACAACCAAAAGCCATATGTGACACATATAAAGTAGACTCACTTCCAAAAGAGCTGATTCCTAAATCTTTCGAAGGTGTTAAGTCGATCACTTTTTTTGTATCCACCTTAGGATACGAAATAGACAACTATATATCAAACGCCAATACTCTCTCTTCCATGTTAATGGATGCTTGGGCTTCAGAAGCCATAGAAGCGTTCAACGAATCTATCGATAAAAAACTTAGAAAAGATTTCGGTAAAGGTACCAGGAGATTTTCTCCTGGATATTCGGATATAGATGTGAGAAAAAATTGGGATATCGTCTGTAATTTACTCAAAACAGAGATAGTAGTTGTCAACAAAGAAACTGGTATCATAACTCCAAGAAAAAGTACTGTATGTATGATAGGGTGGTATGATGAATAGAAAAGAGTTTGCAGAAATATTGAATGAAAAGATACTCATTTTAGACGGAGGATATGGAACAGAATTTATAAAAAGAGGATATAAAAATATTCCTGCTGAGATTTTAAACATCGAATATCCAGAAGTAGTTTACAATCTACAAAGTGAATACGTAAAATCTGGAGCAGACATTCTTTTAACTAATACTTTTAGTGGAAATCGACGAAAACTCAAAGAGCTAAATTATGAAGAAGCATTCGAAAAGGTCAACGTCAAAGCAGTTGAAATTGCCAAGCAAGCATCAAAAGGCAAAGCTTTGGTCTTTGGCGATCTATCTTCTCTAGGAGAGTATCCAAAGCCTATGGGAGCTCTTGAAATGGACGAAGCAATAGATGAGTATTTTCAGCAAGCAAAAGTTCTATTTGAAAGCGGTGTAGATGGATTTATCGTAGAGACAATGACGGATATAAAAGAGTTAAAGGCTGCTGTATATGGAATAAGAAAAGTTACAGAAGATTTACCTTTAATAGCTCATATGACGTTTGAAGAGAACGGCCGTTCCGTTACGGGGACTTCTGTGGAAATCTTTGCGAATGTTTTTAATGATTTAGATGTAGATGTACTAGGAATTAACTGTACTTTGGGTCCCGAGGATCTTTTAAAGGTTTTTGAGCGTCTATCACTCTCAACAAACAAGTTTTTATCAGTCGAACCAAACGCTGGTAAACCCATTTTTGATGGAAAAAATTTGGAATACAAAATGACGCCCGAAATATTTGGAATGTTTGTTGAAGACTATTTAGATTTAGGAGTAAATATTATTGGAGGCTGTTGTGGTACCTCTCCAGAACACATAAAGGTAATTAGGAATATGGTAAAAAGAAGATCTAAAAAAATAGTTAAAGAAATACCTATTATGTATTCTTCAAGAACAATCTTAAACAAATTTTATCCTTTTACCGTTATCGGAGAGAGAATAAATCCTGCGGGGAACAAAAAATTTCAAAATGAAATTGAAGAATTCAACTTCGATAATGTAATAAAAAGGGCAAACAATCAAAAAAATGCAAAAGCCCATGCAATAGACGTTAACTTGGGTATCGAAAAGATTTTGAACGAAGAGCATTTCAAACAAATTATCATAGAATTAGACAAACACTCTTCTCTTCCTATTTCTTTTGACATTCAAAATATTGGGTTTTTAGAGAGCGCTTTAAAAGAGTATCCAGGAAGACCAATAATCAATTCTTCTAAATTGAGTAAAAAAGATCTAGACAGAAAACTAGAGTTGATTAAAAAATATGGTGGGTTATTAATAGTATTAGCGCTTGAGAAAGAAATCTTAGAATCTGCAGAAGAAAGACTGCAACTAATGCTAAGAAAATGGCCATACATAGAAAGTAAAGGAATAAGTAAAGATAGAATTATAGTTGACCCATTGGTGCTGTCCCTTGCTGCCAATAACGATCCAAACGTTACCTTGGAGACGGTAAAATTACTCTCGCAAAATGGGTTCAATACCACTATGGGTCTTTCGAATCTTAGTTTCGGTTTACCAAACAGAAATTATATAAATGCAGCTTTTCTCTCAAGGGCAAAAAGTAAAGGCTTGACTTCAGCCATCTTAAATCCAGAAGATGAGTTTCTTATGAACACGTTGAATGGCAACCTATTGTTGGATAAAAATATTGTAATACCAACTAAGGTTGAAAAACAAGATGAATTAACCGAGAAAATCCTACAAGGTGAAGAAGGTGAAGTAAAACGAATCATTGAAAATCAGTTAAAAGAGAAAAGTCCATTAGAAGTTAGTCAAGATGTGCTGGGTAAAGCGATGGAAAAGATCGGAGACCTCTACGCACAAGGGAACATATATCTTCCTGAGTTATTGTTAGCTGCCGAAACTGTCAAACCCATTTTTGATTACCTAAACAATTTGATTCCTGAATCTCAAAACGATAAAAAAGCTAAAGTCGTACTAGCCACGGTAGAAGGAGATATACACGATATTGGTAAAAATATAGTAGCAGCAGTATTAAGAAGCGCTAACTTCAAAATTATAGATCTTGGCAAAGATGTGGAAACTTCTATAATAATCGACGCTGTACAAAAAGAAAAACCAAATATATTAGGGCTCTCGGCTATGATGACAACTACCGTGGGAAAAATAGAAGAGGTGGTAAATGAACTGAAAAGATTGAACCTTAACGTGAAAGTTATTGCCGGCGGTGCCTCGATGAACAGAAAACTTGCTGAAACCTTTGGATGTGATGCCTACGCTAAAGATGCAAGTGAAGGACTCAAGATATGTAAAAGTTGGATCAATTTGAATTCATAATTGTCCATCAAAAATTCTACTTTATTGGGAGGGAAAAAAATTTATGACAAAAGAGGAACTATTGGAACAGATAGAAAGTCAAGGAATAAAGTTTATTAGACTCCAAATTACAGATATCAACGGTGCATTAAAAAACGTAGAAATTCCATCTACTGAATTGGAATCTTCTTTGACAAACGGGACTATGTTTGATGGTTCATCAATTGAGGGACTAGTGAGAATCAACGAATCGGATATGTTACTTAAACCTGACCTAGATACATTTACAGTTCTACCATGGACAGTCGAAAGAGAAAAAGTGGGTAGATTTATTTGCGACATTTATGCTTCAGATGGGAAGCATTTCCAAGGTGACCCCAGATATGTGTTGAAGAAAGTCATGAATGAGATGAAAGAGTACGGTTATACCCCATATGCCGGTCCGGAACCAGAATTTTTTATTCTCCCAAGAGATGAGGAAACCAGGCAGCCAGTATTATCTCCTCTTGATAAGGGAGGCTATTTTGATTTACTTCCGATAGATTTAGGGGAAAGGGTCAGAAAAAACATGGTGGAAACTCTACAAAGTATGGGTATTAGAGTGGAGGCTGCTCACCACGAAGTAGCCAATTCTCAGCACGAGATTGATTTCAGGTACGACAACGCCTTAAGAACCGCTGACAATATTCAAACTTTTAAATTGGTTGTAAGGACGATAGCCCTATTGAACGGGCTGTGGGCAACGTTTATGCCTAAGCCATTTTTTGGTATGAACGGTTCAGGGATGCATACCCACTTGAGTATCTTTAAAGACGGAAAAAATATATTTTACGATCCAAACGGTACTTATCAGTTAAGTAATGAGCTTAGATGGTTTATTGGTGGTGTTTTTAAACATATTGATTCGATAACCGTTTTGGCAAATCCTACGATAAACTCATATAAAAGGTTAGTTCCGGGATACGAAGCCCCTGTTAACATCGCGTGGTCAGTATCAAACAGAAGTGCTTTAGTAAGAATACCGATGTCAAGAGGTGAAGGAACTAGATTAGAACTGAGATCTCCAGATCCAACGGCAAATCCTTATTTACTGCTAGCAAGTGTGTTTTCAGCTGGTTTAGAAGGTATAAAAAACAAGATCGAACCTCCTCAACCCGTTGATGGAAACATTTACGAAATGGACCACAGAGAAAAGAACGAAAAAAATATTAGATATTTACCTGGGTCACTCCAAGAATCCTTGGAAGCTTTGAAAAATGATGAACTTATAAAAGATGTTTTGGGAAAACATATATTTGAAAAATTTGTAGAATTAAAAGAAAAGGAGATTGAAGAGTTCAGGATAGCGGTAACTGATTGGGAGATTAGTAGGTACATAAACCAATTTTGATAAACCTCTATAAATACAATAAGGGAAGAACTTGTAAGCTCTTCCCTTTTTTAGTATTTTCTGAAAAAGCTCATTCAAATTATCCATCATTGAAATTTTTGAATATTTTTTAAATTATTTATCAGATCTTGAATAAGGTAAGGATTACAGTAAAGAGCATCAGATTGAAAAATATCTACATTTTTCCCTTCGAGATCTACAATTTCCCCGCCGGCTTCTTTTAATATTAGATGCCCTGCTGCTACATCCCATGGATGAGATCTTATAGATATGAAGGCATCCAAATAACCCGAGGCCACATAAGCGATCTGCAAGGCAGCGGTACCAAACAATCTAATCCTCATAACTTTTTCTTCTAATGCTTTAAAATATTTGTATGTTTTCCCTCTCTCATTTCCAAGGGAAATCATAGCATCTTCAAAAATTTTAGCCCAATGTGGTCGCAATATTTTATCGTTTAAATAAGCGCCATTGTTTTTTGTGGCAGAGTAAAAAAGGTTCATAAAAGGTGAATAAATAATACCTATCGTTGGTTCTTTATTTTCAACATAGGCTACCGAGATACAATGTTCTGGCAAGCCCCTTGAAAAATTAACCGTACCATCTATGGGGTCTATAACCCAATATTCATTTTTCTCAGGGGTTTCGGTTAGTCCTGATTCTTCTGCTAAAAATGATGAATTTGGGAAACTTTTATTTATCTCTTCTATTAGATATTCCTGTATTTGGTAATCTACATCGGTTACAAGATCGGTTCGAGACTTTTTTGAATTAACATGGAAATTCTGGGTGCTCCACATTTTTAATTTTTCACCTGCATCAGAGACTATTCTTTTTATTTCAATGAAATCATTTTTTATCAATCTTTTTTCCTCCTAAAACGGTTTTGACTATCTTTAGAAACTTTATATATAGCGCCCCTTCGCCCCGCTTCCCGCCCATTTAAGGAAGGGACCTGCGGTCCCTAGCCCAGCAGGGAAGAGGATTTCGCACCTTCCATTAGGTTCATCAAAGCGTTTTAACTTATTTTCCAAACATATTCATGAGGTTGCAAAATGATACTATCTAATGATTTGCTATCAGCGGTCAAGTTGTTATAGATAACAATACTTTTATTTTCTTTTTTTCGAGTAATTTTAAATACTCCATCGATATTTTCATAGATTGGCTTTTCTGAAAACAAATCTTCGTTTTCCTTTTTCAAATCAAGTATCTTTTTTATTCCATGAAAAATCTTATAACTGTCGCTGTCAGTGTTGTTAAGAGCCTCTTTTCTTTTCTCTTCATCGAAAGGTCCTCTGTTGAAAAATCTTGAATCTTTATGGCTTATTTTTTCAGTCATTTTTCTATAGAATTCTTCATCATTTTCCATTCCTATTTCATCGCCATAATAATTTATGGGTGTTCCATCCAAAGAAAACAAAATTGAATAAGCTAAAAGCACTTTTTTATAATCCTTACCCATTTGGTTGTACAATCTTCCTGCGATCCCTTCTCCTTCTCTGAAATTCCATCTTTCATCGAGCAAGTAGTATTTCAACATCTTTGCCCTTTCTTCTGGATCGACGAATTCTAAGGTTAATTCATCGTGACACCTTAAAAAAACGAACCATTGACAATTTTCTGGAATGGGTGGGGTAACTCTTTCAGAAAGAGTTTCTATTATATAATTGGGGTTACCTTCAGCAATAGACAAAAAAATTTTTGGCATAACTGGGAAATGGTATGCAACCTGGCATTCATCAGAATTACCAAAATAAGCAACAACGTCTTTAGGAGGCTGATTGGCTTCTGCGATCAATGCTGTTCCTTCTTTTAGGTAATCTAAAGCTGCTCTGAATATTTTTAAAATCCAGTGGGTTTGAATTAAATTTTCACAGTTAGTACCTTCTTCTTTCCATAAAAACGGTGCTGCATCCATTCTAAAACCATCCACACCGTGTTCTTTCCAGAAGGTAAAAATTTTTATCATCTCTATCAGTACATCAGGATTTTTGTAATTTAAGTCCGGCTGTATTTCGTAAAATCTATGAAAGTAATAATCTTTCATTTCTGGGTTGTAGGTCCAGTTGCTGTTTACCATACCTTTAAAAAGCAGTCGGGCTTGGGAGTATTTTTTATCTGTGTCACTCCATATGTAATAATCCCTATACTTAGAATCTTTTGATCTTTTTGCCTCTTGAAACCATGGATGCTCATCAGAAGTATGATTTATTGCAACATCAAAAAGAATTTTTATACCTTTTTCGTGAGCAAGATTGATAAATTCAAAAAAACTTTCGTTTCCACCTAATTCATCTCGAACTTTGTAAAAATCAGAAATATCGAATCCTTGGTCCTTCATTGGAGACTGTAAAATAGGAAGAAGCCATAATATAGTTACACCTAAATTGCTCAAATAATCTAATTTTTCTTTCATTTTGTCAAAATCACCAGCGAACAGATCCACGTAAGTAGAATAGACCAAACCTTTCTTATACCAAAATTTATCGTTTGGTGCGTACGTGAAAGAATCTTTTTTTGATTTTAAAAAGTCTAAAAGAATTTCCAATTTATGGTTATCAGAATACAGTTTGTTCCAAAGTTCAGTTATTATCTCTATTTTGTCGTCTATTATTTTCACCCCCAAGTTAACTATCTATTATTTTGGTATTTGTATGTTGCTATAATCGCCTATTATCAATTTTAGAGAATATGGTTTTCGTTCTGCTGAATAAATCTTTGAATTTTCTCCTATAATAGATGATTCTATCCTTATATACACATTTGAAATATTTGCATAACTTAAGATTATACTGTTCTCAATCTCTGAAGAGTTTATATAGGCACTGTCACCGATGCTTGTATATGGTCCTATGTAGGCATTGCTTATTGTAACGTTTTCCCCAATTATTACAGGTCCTCTGACGATAGAGTTCATTATCTTCGTATTTTTCCCTATGTGGACCATTCCTTGGACCGAAGAATCTGATCTTATTTCTCCTTCTATTTTTTGCTCTTTTAAATTACTGAGAATCGTTCTATTTGCCTCGATTAAATCTTCAGGTTTTCCTGTATCTTTCCACCATCCCTCCACTATATGAGCTCCGACATTGTTTGAATTATCTATTAACCATTGAATGGCATCGGTTATTTCAAGTTCCCCTCTCCACGAAGGTTGAATATTTTCAATTGCCTCAAAAACCTTTGGGGTAAATATATAAACCCCAATTATTGCAAGATTCGATGGAGCATCTTTTGGTTTTTCGACAACTTTTGTCACTTTCGAATCTTCCATCACTGCTATTCCAAATTGGGAAGGGTTATCTACGGAAGTCAATAGTATAAAAGATTCATAATTTCCTTGCTTAAACTGGTCTATAAAATTTTTAAGATCAAAATTTATCAGGTTATCCCCTAGATACATTATAAAGTCGTCATTATCAAGGAATTCTTTTGATACCTTTACCGCATGAGCCAAACCTTTTGGATGTTCTTGTATAATATATGATAATCTTATACCTAATTGACTACCGTCTCCTAAGACGTTTTTAAAATCTTCTATATTTTCTGAATTTACTACCAAACCGATCTCTGTTACCCCTGCGTCTCTTATTTTTTCTAAGCTGTACATGATGGTTGGTTTGTTAGCTATTGGTATCAATGGTTTAGCGTTTGTGAAGGTGAGTGGTCGAAGTCTTGTTCCTTTTCCCGCACAGAGTATTAATGCTTTCATAGTTTTTTGCCTCCTTGTATGATGGTTGTAGTTGTTAGCGCCTCTTAGCTGATCTCTGATATATTTGAATCTGGTATGTAATCTTTTATTATCTCAATAACACTGTTGTAATCGTTATTTTTTATTATTATATTTATTCGTTCTATCAATTCATTTAGTTTTTCTTCGTTTATTTCGTGATTGTTAGATTTTGAAATAAAGATTCTTTTGTTTCTAGTTTTTTCGTAATCTTCATCTTCTAAAAATATTTCTTCGTATAATTTCTCACCAGGCCTGATTCCTGTATAAACTATTTTTATATCTTGATCAGGAATGTACCCCGAAAGTCTGATCAAATCCCTGGCTAATCGATCAATATTTACGGGCTCTCCCATTTCTAAAACGAATATTTCAGCCTTTTGAGCAAACTGTCCACATTGTAATACTAAAGAGACAGCCTCCGGAATAGTCATGAAATACCTTTTCATATTGGGATGTGTGACCGTAACGGGACCACCCTTTTGTATCTGTTCTTTGAAAATTGGAATTACACTCCCTCTACTTCCTAAAACGTTGCCGAACCTCACTATTCCATACTTTGTTTGATAAAAATTAGACAATGTCTTTACTATAATTTCTCCAAGTCTCTTTGAAGTACCCATTATAGATGTTGGTTTAATAGCTTTGTCGGTAGAAATAAATACAAATCTTTCTACATTATATTCTCCTGAAAGTTTTGCAACAGTGTAAGTTCCAATTGTGTTGACCCTGAAGGCTTCTGTTGGATTTTTTTGCATGAGGGGTACATGTTTATGAGCAGCGGCGTGAAAAACAACATCAAATTTATATTTTGAAAACAAATATCTCATTCTGTTTTCATCGGATACATCTGCGATAATTTCTTCTATAAACGCATCTGAGAACTTGTCTCTCAGTTCATTTGATATTTCAAAAATACTGTTTTCACCTTTTCCAAGTAAGAAAAGAGCTTTAGGACCCATTGGTAAAACCTGTCTACATATTTCAGAGCCTATACTTCCCCCTGCACCAGTAACGAGTATTTTTTTGCCTTTTATGTAATCTTTGATCTCTTTTAAATCAACACTAACTTCCTTTCTACCTAATAAATCGGAAATATCGACCTCTCGTAGAAAACCAAGCGATAACTTGTTATCTAAAATTTCCAAGATTCCTGGCAAAGTTTTTAGCCTAACCTTTGTTGTATCAACATAATCTATGATTTTTTTTATCTGATCTGATGAAGCACTGGGAATAGCTATTATAACCTCTTCAACGTTGTATTTTTCAACAAAATCCATAACTTGGTTTATCTTCCCCAGTACAGGATAGCCTCGAATATTTCTTCCTATCTTTTCTGGATCATCATCCAAAAAGCCAACAACTGATCCCTCTTCTGGATGCCTCTCATATTCTCCCAACAATTCTGTCCCCGCATCTCCTGCGCCGATTATAAGGATATTTTTAATGCCGTTTAGTCGCTTTTTATAATTTCGAGAATGCCTTGAAAACCAATATATCCTACTAGCTGAAACAAAGACAACTCCAACCACTGATGCAGTCGCAGCCACACTGAAAGGAAGTGTGAAAATATCGCTTATATATCTTCTTACAAACTCAAAAACAAAAAAGTTGATAAGAAAACCTATGAAACCACTGTTGAATACAGGTCTTAATTCGTTGAGAGTGGCAAATCTCCAAATGTATCTATATATTCCAGAGTAATAAAAAACAATTACCATAAGCAAAGGAAAGAAAAAGATGGGGGAGATGTACTTTCTCATCTCCACAAAGTCAAATTGAAACCTTATGAACATTGCAACAATGTAAGCAAGGAAAAACAAAATATAGTCAATTATCATCAATCTAAAAGATCTTTTAGACAAATGTTTCATTTTTTATCTCCGTTAAGCTTTCTGTTATTATTTGATATACGTAATTCTGTTCTTCAAGACTGATATTGGAGAAAAATGGGATCGCAAAAGTTAAAGATGAGATCAGCTCCGTGACCGGGAAATCTCCTTCTTCATAGCCGAACATTTTTCTATAAAAAGGTTGTAAGTGAACAGGATAAAAGTAATTTTTGGATTCTACACCTTTTTCATTCAATTTTTTTAAGAAGGTTTGTAAGATATTTCTAATCTTATTTATTAATTCTTTCCATTCTTTTCGATTCTGTTCCCATTCAATTTTTATAGGTAAGTCAAAATTTCTAACCCATTCGGGTATATGAATTAACTCTGATACCCAATCTAAGTTCAATCTCAAAACGAAAACAAACCAACTTTGAGAGGTAGCTTCTTGAGGAATAAAGGGTAGAACTACTCTTTCTTCATTTTTGAACAACTCAAAATAATTCATAGCCTTCTCTTTTCTTTTAGAACTTATTTCCTCTATCCGTTTCATTTGAGCAAAACCAAGTGCTGCAGACATTTCATCCATGCGATAATTGTATCCGAGCCTTTCACTGATTAACCACTCTCCATTTTTACCTCTACCTTGGTTACACATGGACTTACATAAGTCAAATATTTCTTCGTCATCAGTAACGATAACCCCACCTTCACCTGTGGTTATCTGCTTGTTTGGGTAAAAGGCGTATGTACCAGCCTTTCCAAAAGTTCCTAATTTACGCCCTTTATATTCTCCACCTAATGCTTCACAAGAATCTTCAATTATTTTAATTTTATCTGGAAGAATCTCAAGTATCTCATCCCATTCCAAGGGGACTCCAAAAATATCCACACCCATAAAAGTCGTAACGTCGTCTTTGTAATCTTTGTCTATGAATTCTTGTAAATTTTTAACGGATAAGTTGTAAGTATGAGGATCTATATCAACAAAGACCGGTACTCCCTTCTCAAACAAAGCCACGTTGGCTGAAGAAATAAAAGTGAAAGGCGTTACGATCATCTTTTGATTTTGTTGAAAATCTAAAGCCCTTAAAACCAAATGTAAGGCTGATGTCCCGCTGTTCACAGCCAGAGCGTATTTCATTCCAGTATATTCTTTTATTATTTCTTGGAACTTTTCTAAATAAGGGCCCAAAGCCAGTCTTTCAGAATTCAAAACATCCATGATGGTTTTTTTCTCTAAGTCAGTAATATCTGCACCTGATAATGGGACAAACATAGTTGGTATCGCCTCCACGCGTTAAGGGGCTTTGCCCCTTAAGATCCCCAAAACCTAGTTTTATTTAAAAAATTTTTTTGCACAAAGCTGCACGAGGGCTTTGCCCCTTAAGATCTTACAAAAATATTTTATAATCCTTTATATAGCGCCCCTTCGCCCCGCTGCCCACCCAACAAAAATTACAAAAATTGTTGGAGTTTTTTGTATTCTTCCTCTTTTATATAACCATCTTCCAGCAACTTTTCTAATATCTCTTCGGCTTTCTTTTTGTCTGATATGGACGTAACATGAGAAAAAATTGTGCTATATCTTTCATCTTCCCCCATATTTTTAATTTGATTGATTATTTTTTCATAAGGGTCCTCTTGTGTCGGTTTTTCCGTTGTGTTTTTTGTTGAAGTTTCGTTTTGTGTTTGTTTCTCATCCTTTTTGATTAGTTCAAGATATCTTCCCGTAGCGGTTCCATCTTCAAAATAATGTATCGTTGTTTCTCTTATTAAGAAAAACAAAAGAAACCACTGGTATACATCAAGGGTAACAATTCTCAATAACATCACGACGTTTCCGTCTCTCAATTTAATGAAACGATTTTTAACTATTTTATTACTAATTTCAGACTCTTGAAGCTGCCATTGATCTTTGTCAATCCTATTTATCATACTAGCATAGGAGATCCAGCTTAATAGAAAGCTTCCTAAAAATAAATAAATCTGCCAACTAGGTAGTGTAAAAGTTGGTATTTCTTCTAAAGTTAAACTCCCTACTTGTTGTATCAAGTATAGATAAAAAATATTTAATACCAAAAAAGAAATCATGTACAAAACAAACCAAATTATTGGGTTCTTTTCTTTTATATCGGGAAAGTTCAAATTATTCGATTGGTAGACCTTCTTCATTCGTTCAATATGAAGATTTCTATTTCTGATCAAAACGTGATAAATAAAAAATAATAACGCCACTCCAACGAATTGTAGGACAGGTATGTATGATAAAACAAAGGTTATAAAAATAATAAAAGGTCTCAACAAAATCATTTTATTTCCTCCAGTTAAAAAAGTCTTTATTCCTCTCTCAATTTCTCTACAATGATTTCAGACACCCAATTTCTTTCAATCTGGGTCTGTTCTCCGCTTTTCATATTCTTTATTGTGACGATATCTCTAGAAATCTCTTCATCTCCTATTACTACCACATATTTAGCGTTTAATCTATTGGCATGTTTAAATTGCCCTGATAAATTCCTTTTCGATATATTTAAAAAAGTATTTATGCCTTTCTTTCTAAGTTCTTTCGATAAAGTAATAGCCGCCATCTCACCCTTTTCACCTTGAAAAGCCACGTAAACATCTATTTCGCTTTCACTTTCAACCTCGACATTTTCTCTTTTTAGGGCTTCTATTACCCTTTCAATCCCTATCGCGAAACCAACCCCTTGAGTTTTAGGACCCTCTAATTGTTCAACGAGGTCGTCGTATCTACCACCACCTGCTATGACCGCTTGCTCACCCAAATCAGAATGTTCTACCTCAAAGGCTGTTTTCGTGTAATAATCTAAACCTCTAACAATTTTTGGATCAACTTGATAAGGTACATTGTAAGCCTTCAAGTACTTTTGGAGATTGTGGAAATGTTCACGACTTTCTTCGTCTAAATAATCCAAAATTGATGGAGCGTTTTTTGCAGCTTCCACGTCGATTTTACAATCCAACAAGCGCATAATATTGGTATTGAAACGTCTTTGACAATCTTCACATAGGTTGGGTAACAATGGTTGATAATACGTTTTCAATACTTCTTTGTATTTTTCTCTACTTTCAAACGTACCTATGTTGTTGATTTTCACTTTAAAATTGCTCAATTTTAACTTATTGAAGAAGTCGTGGACAAATGTGATTAATTCTGCATCTGCTAAAGGATGGTCTGTTCCAAAAATCTCTGCTCCTATTTGATAAAACTCTCTATAACGGCCAGCTTGTGGCTTTTCATATCTGAACATAGGACCTATGTAAAATAATTTTTGAGGAGATCCAAGGGTTATTAAAGAGTTTTCTATATAAGCCCTTGCTACCGAAGCGGTTCCTTCCGGTCTTAAAGTTAATGACCTTCCTTTTTTATCATCAAAAGTATACATTTCTTTTTGGACAATATCTGTTTCTTGACCTATTCCTCTGCTAAAAAGTTCGGTTTTTTCGATTAATGGGGTTCTTATCTCTTTGTATCCGTATATTTTAAAAAGGTTCTTTGCTGTATTTTCTATGTATTCCCAATACTTAACTTCTTCGCCAAAAATATCTTTTGTACCTTTTATTCTTGTATATGTACTCAAATGCTAATCCTCCTTAGAACTTTATTATAATGTCTTTAGACTCTTTAAAACTTATTTTAGAGCGACCCTTCGTCCCGCTCCCAGCTTTCTCAATTATTTTACCACAAAGTATGTAACTTTAAAAAGAAAAGGTCAGAGTTTAGATTTTTTTGACATAAAAAATAATTGAGAGGGAGAAAATCTCCCTCTCAGATGTTATTCTATATATGCATAACCTATAATTAATTATCTTCTACGTGTATTCTTTTTCTTATCTAAGTGCTTTTTATACTCGGATATCTTCTTTTCGCTGTCTTTTAGATACTGGTTCAATCTTTTTTCAAAATTGTGTGATTTCCCCGTATCCTCTTTTTCCTCATCAAAATCCTTCAAAGACAACTCATACTTTCCGTCTTTTGTCCTTCCTATGATTTTCCCATGAACTTCATCACCGATTTTTAGAAAACTGGATATCTCTCTAACATACTTTTTTGAAATCTTTGAAATGTGTACAAATCCTTCTTCACCATTTTCAAGTTCCAAAAAAGCACCAAACTTTTTGATATCGACCACTTTGCCTTTCACAGAATCCCCTGTTGCTAAACTTTCATTTACCAAAATAATTACCTTGCCCTTTTTTCTTAACCACGAGAACCTTGCTAAGTCGTGATATCACCCTTCATATACGGATGGCCTGGGTCCGGGCGTTGGTTTTCACCTCCGAGATTTTTTGTTATGTTTCCAGCTGGATATTGGTGAAAATTTGCCAATAGCAAGGTCCAACTGGATAACGCTTTTTATCTCTTGATAAGTTTATTCCTTAACTCTAATAAATCCCCCCCAACAAGAAAATTAGAGATTTTAGTTTTCAAGAAAATCTTTGTATTTGTTCTTAAACCTCTGAACTCTACCTTCTGTATCCAATATTTGTGAACCTAATTCTCCTCTGTAGAAAGGATGACACTCAGAACAGACATCTAATCTGAAATTGTCAACTGTTGAATACAAAGTATGTTCGGCACCACAGGCGCATTTTACGGTTATAAGTTTCATTTCTGGATGTATACCTTGTTTCACGTCTAACACTCCTTAATCTATAATTCTTACCAACTTATTATATCATAATCTGATAATTATGTCAAATTAAAAAGTATAAAACAAACCTAGTCCTCCGCTTAAATCAAAATCTGTTTCAGGGGTAACTTTAAAACCTGGTGCAATTTCCAAAAATGTGATCAATGGAGTTTCAGGAATAGCAAAATTCAAACCCAATGGGAAGCGTAATCCTAAATTTAAATTATCTTGTACACCAAGATGAATGCCTGCACCATAACTAAAATCAATATCACCAAAAAGATTTGGAGAAACACCGTTAAAATCAGCTTGTATGGTGAAACTGTTGTGAGTAAAAGACCACGCAGCTGTGATACCGGCAAAACTTGTATTACTAGTGTAACTTCTTATATACAACCCCGTTGGTTCACCAACTTTTACACCTAAACCTAATGGAGCCGAAAAAACAACCGCAGTTAAAACTATTAAAGCAAATAAAGAAACCACTATCTTTTTCATACCGATCCCTCCTGATGTTGATTTTTTTGAAAATGAAAAACATAACATTAATATAATATCATAAATTTATTAAATTTTTATTAATTTCTTTGATTGTGATAACATTAATTTGAAAGGAGAGTTTTCTCTGTGGGCCCTCCCCTTTCCTTCAGGATCCGCTGGGCATTCTTACTCCCAATATTTCTCACTTTGGTCAGAGGAATCCTCAAATATTCCCCTTCAATTTTAAAAACATTTGCTTCACTCTTGTAAAGATCCGGTCTTAAAAAGCCAAAACCTCTCTTTCTCATCTCGTAGGCAGTCTTAAGTGTGGAATAAAAGTTGGACTCTTCGTAATTATGTTGGTATTCATTTTTTGAAAGTTTTTTAATCGCCTGAACCGTCAATGCTTCATCCATTATAATATCAATATCAAAAAACCTTGCTCTGATAGTAAAATAAACGCTGTAAAACTCAAGAGGATAATAAAGCTTGTAAAACGCTATCTTGTACGCCATTATCATGTAGGCAACCGCATGGGCTTTTGGGAATAGATAATGAATCTTCTTCAAAGAATCAAGATACCATTCGGGAGCTTCTGAATCATCTATCGCCTTCAACTCTTTCTCTGTAAGCTCTTTCCCTTTTCTCACTTTTTCCATAATCATAAAAGCTGTTTTGGGTTCCACTCCGAAATATTCAAGCGTTGTCAAAATATCGTCTCTGCAGCTAACGATCTGATCGATACCTGCAACATTCTTCAAAACTATCTCACGGGCGTTGTTGAACCAAATATCCGTTCCGTGTGCAAGTGAATTCGTTCTACACAGATCGTAAAAAGTTTTAGGCTTTGTCTCGGTGAGCATCTTATGGGAAAAAGGCGTCCAAACTTCCGGTACACCCAACGTTCCAATCTCCGTACCTATCTCCGAAAGATCCACCCCCAACTCCTTTGTAGAAGAGAAAAGTGAAAGAACCCGCTCATCATGCATTGAAATATCGTTGTAATCATAACTGGTTAAGTCCTTAAGCATTTTTAAAAATGTTGGACCATCGTGAGACAACACATCTATTTTCAGCAAATCATTTTCTAAAGCCTTAAAATCATAATGTGTCGTAACGATACCAATCTCGGGAGAATTTGCAGAATATTGGTAAGGAGTAAAATCGTGAACATCGTACTCTTGAGGGATTATTATCATAGCCGATGGATGTTGACCTGTATTCAACTTTGTCCCTTTTATTTTTTGAGAAATCCAAAAAAGATGTGCAAAATTCATATCTTCATCCTTGAAATAATTGAACGCCATCTTCAAAGCGTTGTACCTTGAGATGGTGCTTATCGTACCTGCCTTGTAACAATAGTTCCTACCAAACTTCTCTTCCAAGAACCTCTGTATATCGTTGAAGATCTCTGCCGAAAAATTCACGTCTATATCTGGGATCTTCTCACCAGAATACCCCATAAAAACCTCAAACCTTATATTATGTCCATCGGAGTTCAAAATCGTACCACAATTTGGGCATGACTTCTCTTTTAAATCAAAACCACTCAAGTTCAAATCCTCGCTGAACTCAATAAACCCACAACTCTCACAAAAATAATGTGGTGGCAACGGATTAACCTCTGTTATTCCTAAAAGAAAAGCCACAAGCGAAGAACCAACAGAACCCCTCGAACCGATTGGATAACTCATCTCTAAAGACTTTTTGACCATATCGGCTGAGATCAAAAATATCACAGCATACCCATTATCTATTATACTTTTCAATTCCTTCTCTATCCTATCTATAATTATACGGTGCAACTTTTCCCCATACCTCTTTTTTGCATTGTTATATACGATATCTCTCAAATTTTGGTCGGCAGAGGGGATATTGGGCGCCTTCAATTTAAAATCAAAAGGAGCAAACTCCTCTATTTCACTAGCGATTTTATTTGGATTTTTCACAACGATTTCCTTTGCAATGCCACGCTTTTTAAAGATCTCAAACGCTTCATCGTACATCTGAGAAGTGCTTCTAAAATAATTAACACTCCGCATAGTCTTTCTTGGTTTACTCTTTGTGGAGGTACCAACGATCATAGCGTTTAAATACTCTCGATCTTCTTCTCTCAAATAATGAACATCACCGGACATAACAACAGGCTTTTTGAAAGCTTTTGCAATCTCATATACTGTTTTAGAATAATCGATAATCTTACCCTTCTCCAAACATAAATCGTTATAACAATCCATCGGGAAAAGCTCTATATAATCAAAAAAGGTTATCCATTCTTTTAAATTGTCGGTAGAATACTTATTCAGAAAGTCGTAAAGCAAAAATCCATCCAGTGAAGAGCCTAAAAGTAGCCCTTTTCTTAAATTCTTCAAATCAGAAAGTGAAATTATAGCACTTTTATTCACAACGTTCATATGAGAAATCGATACTATCTTATAAAGATTCTTCAACCCCTCTTTATTCTTGACCAGCACATTCACATGTTTCACGATCCCTCTTCTCTCATCGTGCACATTCAACTCACAACCAAAAATGGCTTTTACACCCTTTCTCTTAGCATACTCATAGAAATAAGGAATTATCTGCACATTCTCGTTATCCGTAATAGCAACCGCCTTTTGCCCAAACGAAGAAACAGCATCCACTAACTCCTCCATATCCAATATGGACAACTTTGAGCTCATCTTTGAATGCGCATGAAGTTCAACCCTCTTTTCTACCGAAAGATCGTGCCAAGCCAATGGAACAGCAACTTTTATTGTGTCCACATTCAAAGAATAACTCCCCATTTCACTATCGTACTCTAATACTCCTTCAAATCTAAACCACTCTTCTTTCCTTGAGCTCGTTCGGGGCGTCTTCCTCCTTTCTGACTTGCACAAAAAAGAATAACTATAATCAGTAACAAACAAATAATAAAAATCCTTTGCCTCATCAACATAAAAAATTTTGCCTTTTATACTAATCTCCTTATTAAAAAACTCCTCCTCCCGCCCTTTAATATCCAAAAGATTATCAAAAAAATACATAAAACTTCCTCCTTAGGCATACGTATATATAACATTATACACAATTTTACCTAAGAAGTCAACATATGGGCGGGCTGCTGGGTGAAAGGCACAGCCTTTTGCTTATCCTTAAGGGCGGGCTGCGGGGCGAAGAGCCCTTCCATTCATCCTTTTGGGCGAGCAATTGGATGAATAGTTCTTTCATTCATCCTTATAGGGTGGGGAGCAGGGTGAAAGGAAAAGCCTTTTGCTCATCCTTATGGGTGGGGAGCGGGGCGAAGGGGCGCAAACTTAGATAGAATGATTATTTTAGAAACTTCGTAATTTTCAAAAATAAGTTTTTGATTTTCAAAGGGGTACAGGGCGATAAGCAAAAAATAAAAAGTAGAAGGCAGATAAATAATTATCTGCCTTCCTTCCGATCAATATCACTTATCTACTTCTTTGGTTTATCTTTTGGCTTATCTTGTTTTTTCTTTTTTTCCTCTGCCATGACCCTTCCTCCTCCGGGCAAAAGCCCTGTCAATGGAACCCTTATACCTATAACCAACACATATAATAATCTTATAAATATTATACCATACTAAAAATTAAAAGCAACAGTTTTTAGCAAAAATTTTAAGTGAAAATATCACTTCCCAAAAAATATGCTAAAAACTTCCCCATTTCAGTCGATAAAAATAGGATAAACAATTACTTAAAAAGAAATATTAAAAGGCAATGAAAAATACGATCATCCTTATGGACTGGCTGCAGGGCGAAGGGCAAAGCCTTTTGCTCATCCTTAAAGGGTGGGCTGCGGGGCGAAGGGGCGCTAACACAAGTTTTAGAACTTCTAAAGACAACTTCAAAAGCTAAGGAGGATTCCCATGTACGAAGAAATCTTTGAATTGATAAACAAAGGAGAAATAAACAAAGCTCAAGAACAAATAGAAAAAATATCCGATGATGACCCGAAAAAATACAACTTAAAAGGACTAATACACTTCAACAAAAAAGAACTCGAAAAAGCCAAAGAACAATTCGAAAAAGGATTAAAAATAAACCCAGTTGACTCAGACCTATTATTCAACTATGGGTATCTACTAAAAGAAATGAATCAAGAAATGGAATCATGGAGATACCTCATGAGGATACACGACAAAGACTGGGCAACTTATGATCTCTTAGGAGACATAGAATTCAAAAACAGAAGCAAATTAGCATCTTTAAGATTTTACCTAAAAGCAGCAGAGCTAACAGATAACCCGCAAATGAAAAAGAAGTTCTTAGAAATAAGAAACAAAATAAAAAAAGACACAAAGATAGCCTTCCTTTGCCTTCCTGGCTTAGACAACTTCCTAAAAGACATAGTAGAAACCTTCTCGCTTGGATACGATGTCAAACTCGTAGTATCAACAGACGTAAACGAAATAACACAAGCGATAAAATGGGCGGACATAGTCTGGCTTGAATGGGCAAATGAGTTAGCCGTATTTGCAACAAACAAAGTGCCCGAAATAGCAAATAAAAAAGTTATTTGTAGATTACACAGATACGAAGCCTTTACACAATTCCCTGAAAAAATAAATTGGAGAAATATCGATCGATTGATATTTGTTGCAAATTCTATGAAACTAACATTTCACCAATTACATCTTAACATTGATCTTCAATCGTGCAAAGAAGAAATTGTTTACAACGGGGTTGACTTAGACAAATTCAAATTCTCTATACACAAACCAGGATACAATTTAGCAGTGTTAGCTCACATAAATTATAGGAAAAATCCAGAAACATGGATTCAAATAATAGGTAAATTAAAAGATTTAGATAACAAATACAAATTACATGTAGGTGGAGACTTCCAAGATCCATTGTACAAAGAATACTTTGAATACATAAAAAAAGAAATGAAAATGGAAGACAATTTCATCTTACATGGCTGGATAAACAATGTAGAAAAATTTTTAGAAGATAAAAACTACATAATATCAACAAGCATACATGAAGGCTATCCTTATAACATTATAGAAAGCATGGCAAGAGGGATAAAACCAGTAATTTTAAATTATAGTGGTTCAAAAGAGCAATGGCCTAATGAGCTTATATACAACACAATTGATGAAGCGGTAGAAAAAATAACCGAACAAAGTTACGATTCAGAAAGTTACCGTAGGTTTATTGAAGATAATTACTCATTGGAGCAGGAGATATATGAGATTGAAGAAATTTTGAACACAGATAATAGAGAAAGAGTAAAGGGTCAAAAAATTCCTTTGAATGATAAAGGAAAAGACAGCGATCTAGATGTGATAAACACAATCGTTTCGGAAATATATTTTCCAAAAAAAGTTAACAACATAATTATACATATATTCAATAGCATTAGCCAAACATATTCAGAACCTTTTTTTGATTTCATAGAGAAAAACTTTCCTAAAAATAATCATTGTTTTATTGTGTTAGGCAATTATGAAAAGCAAAGGTTTAAAAGAAGGAAAAATTTGATTATATTAAATTCCCAAAATGAGGTGGAAAACCTACGAACTTTGCTTTTTCAAATGAAAAGAGCAGAAAAGATTTTTATTCATTCATTGTTTTTTAGTGAATTAGTGTTATTTTTATTTTTACAGTCTCACTTATTAAAAAAATCTTATTGGGTTCTATGGGGCGGAGATTTATACTATCACAAATTTACGAATAAAAATCTAAAATTTGATTCTTATGAACTTACAAGAAAAGATGTGATCAAAAATTTTGGACATATAGTTACCTTAGTTCCAGGCGATTATTATTTAGCTAAAAAATGGTATAAAACGGAAGCAAAGTATCATTATGCTTTTTATCCTAATCCTGTTAATTATAGTTATTTGGATAAAATTAAAAATAGCAAAAAGGAAACAGATAGAAAAGTTATTCTAGTTGGCAATTCTGCGGACCCTGCAAATAAGCACACTGAAATACTTAATAAACTATCCAGATTTAAAGAAAAAGACATTGAAATAATAACGCCACTCTCTTACGGAGATCAGCAATGGGCGAAAAAGGTTTATGAGGCTGGCAAGAATTTATATGGAGAAAAATATAAACCTTTGCTGGAATTTTTATCTCCAGAAGAATATGGAAAAGTACTTAATTCTGTAGATATAGCTATTTTTAATCATGATAGGCAACAAGCCATTGGTAATATATTAGCTCTCCTTTATTTAGGAAAGAAAGTTTTTATAAAAAGCGACATAACGCCATGGGACTTTTTTAAGGAAAAAGGCTTAACTATGTTCGATACATATGGATTGGATAATTTAACTTTTGATGAGCTCATTTATATGGATAAAAATTTGAGGGAAAGAAACAGGGAAATCATAGCGAAAGAATTTTCAGAAGAAAAATGTGTTGAACTGTGGAAAAATATATTTGAGTCTTAGGGGGGGTTTTATGATGAAAGGCATAATCCTTGCAGGGGGAAATGGTACAAGATTATACCCTATCACTAAAGGAATAAGTAAACAACTTCTTCCGATATACGATAAGCCTATGATATATTATCCATTATCCGTTCTCATGCTTTCTGGAATAAGAGAAATTCTAGTAATTTCTAATCCAGAATATATTGATATGTACAAAAGGCTATTAAACGATGGAAGTCATTTAGGACTAAAAATAGATTACAAAGTTCAAGAGAAGCCAAGAGGACTTGCAGATGCTTTCATTGTTGGGGAAGATTTTATCGAGGAAGACAGTGTTTGTTTAATCCTTGGGGATAATGTGTTTTATGGTCAAGGTTTTGGCCCAAAACTCAAAAAGGCATCCGAGACAAAAAAAGGTGCTTTTATATTTGGTTATTATGTAACTAATCCTAGTGAGTTTGGTGTTGTAGAGTTTGACGAGCAGGGAAATGTCTTAAGTTTGGAGGAAAAGCCTTCAAAGCCTAAGTCAAATTACGCTATTCCCGGTTTGTATTTTTACGATAACTCTGTGATTGAAAAGGCTAAGAATTTGAAACCTTCCGCAAGAGGAGAATTAGAAATTACTGATTTAAACAGAGTGTATTTAAAAGAACAACAATTGAGAGTTGAACTTCTTGGAAGAGGATTTGCATGGTTAGACACAGGCACCTACGATGGACTTGCGAACGCCGCTGACTTTGTTAGAACTATTCAAAAAAGAACTGGTTTATACATTGCTTGTTTGGAAGAAATAGCTTACAGGAACAAATGGATCACAAAAGAAGAATTGAATAAATTAGGAAAAGAATATGAAAATACTGAATATGGGAAATACCTAATTATACTGGCGAAGGAAGATGACAAGAAATGATACCTTTTAATAAACAAAATCTATTTGGAAAAGAGTTAGAATATATAAAAGATGCCTTTGATAATGGTAAGGTTTCAGGCGATGGGAAATATACGAAATTGTGTTCAAATTTCATGGAAGAAAGATTTAAATCAAAAAAGATTTTATTAACTTCATCAGGAACGGATGCCTTAGAATTAGCTGCATTATTATCTGATATTAAAGAAGGTGATGAGGTGATATTACCTTCTTACACTTTTGTATCTACTGCAAATGCCTTTGTATTAAGAGGAGCAAAATTAGTATATTGCGATATAAGAGAAGACAACTTAAACATTGACGAAGAAAAAATCGAAGGTCTAATAACAGATAAGACTAAAGCCATTGTCCCCGTTCATTATGCAGGAGTCGCGTGTGATATGGATAAAATTATGAAAATTGCTAAAAAATATAATCTTTTAGTTATAGAAGATGCAGCTCAGGGGGTAGATGCAAAGTATAAAGACAAATATTTAGGAACGATAGGTGACATTGGTTGTTATAGCTTTCATGAAACAAAAAACTTTTCAGCAGGAGAAGGTGGAGCTGTATCAGTAAACAATCCTCGATATTTAGAAAGAGCTGAAATAATAAGAGAAAAAGGAACCAACAGGAGTCAATTTTTTAGAGGAGAAGTAGATAAGTATACGTGGGTAGATATTGGATCTAGCTATTTACTTTCAGATATAAACGCTGCTGTATTGTATCATCAGCTTGAAAATATTGAGAAAATAAACCAAAAAAGGAAGGAAATATTTGAAGCTTATTATAACGGACTAATGCCGCTACAACATAAAAGAAAGCTAAGACTTCCCATAATAAATGAATATGCTAGAACTAATTATCACATGTTTTATATAATTTTGAACACAGAAGAAGAAAGAGACAATCTAATGGATTACTTAAAAGAAAACGGTATACATAGCGTTTTTCATTATATTCCATTACACGAATCAAAATATTCAAAAGAAAGATTTGGTAGTTTTAAATTACCTATAACTGAAAACCTAAGTAGAAGATTGCTGAGATTGCCAATGTATTATTCTTTAGAGTTAAGAGAGGTTAAATATATAGTAGAAAAAATACAAGATTATCTTGAACGGGTAACGTCTTCTCCTACCAACTTTATGGATAGTTAAGAATTTGATTTATTTTTAAGATCTATCAGAAAAAAGGGTAAATAAGGTACTCATCATGTAGATTTTGTCTTCATTTAGATAATCACAAATTGTAGGAAAGTTGGTTCAAATTTTATTTTCTTATTTCGATAAATAAATATCCGTTGATCAATAAAAATTTGTACGATAGGAGGAAGGAAAAATGAGTTTCTATTCAGAAGAAGAACTTAAAAATATCGGTTTTAAATACGTTGGGGAAAACGTTAAATTTAGTAAAAAAGCTAGTTTTTATGATCCTGAAAATATTTTTTTAGGAGATAATTGTAGAGTAGATGATTTCTGTGTTTTGTCTGGAAAAATAAAATTAGGTAGGAATGTACATATAGCAGTTTTTTGTAATTTAGCTGGAGGGGAAGAAGGGATCGAGATGGAGGACTTTTCTGGATTAGCTTATTTTTGTAATGTTTTTACGAGGTCTGACGATTATAGTGGAAAAACATTGACTAATCCTACTGTTCCAAATAAATACAAGAATGTTACAAAAGCCCCTGTTTATATTGGAAGACACGTAATTGTGGGGACAGGTAGTACAATTTTCCCCGGCGTGCGGGTAGAAGAAGGATGTTCTATCGGTGCTTATTCATTAGTTACTAAATCAACAATACCATGGAAAATTTATTTTGGAATACCTGCTAAACCCATAAAAGATAGGAAAAAAGATTTATTAATATTAGAAAAAAAATATCTTAATAATGATTAATGGTTTTTGCTTTTAATAAGCAGTAGGAAAAGTAAATAACATGCTAAAAATCTTTTTAAACAAAAATGTATTTTTTGTATCATTAGATTGTAGCTAAAGAGTTGCAGAGTGATATAAGTTATAAGAAAAACTGCTTATCTTTTCAAGTATATATGATATATATTGAAATGAGAATTACCATTGCTAAGATTTTTTAGTTAAACCTATTATAAAATATAACAGAATAATTTATTACACAAAAATAAAAATGTTGAGAGAACTTTTTCAATTTAATGTTGATAGTGATTCTAGGATTTCCTTCAGGGGTTGATCGAATGAGTATCTTAGTAACAGGGGTAGCTGGATTCATAGGAAGTAATTTCGTATACTACTACTTAAGAAAACACAAAGGCAAAAAGATAATAGGGTTAGACAAACTAACCTATGCAGGAAATTTGGATAACCTATCCAAATTAAATGAAGAAGAAAAAAATAGGTTCACCTTCATAAAAGGTGACATAAACGATATAGAACTGCTGGAAAAGATATACAAAGAAAACGAAATAGAAGGGATAATAAACTTAGCTGCCGAAAGCCATGTAGACAGATCGATACACGATCCACAGATATTTTTAAAAACAAATATACTGGGGACACAAACGTTGTTGCATGTATTCAAAAAATACTACGATGAAAGAAAAAACCAGAAATTCCTACAAGTATCAACCGATGAAGTGTATGGAGCGTTGGGACTAACAGGATACTTCACAGAAAAAACACCCCTTGATCCACACAGTCCATACTCTGCAAGTAAAGCAAGTGCAGATCTAATAGTAAAGGCTTACCACGACACATACGGCTTAAATACGAACATAACAAGATGTTCAAACAACTATGGACCCTATCAATTTCCAGAAAAGCTCATACCGCTGATGATAAACAACGCGTTGAACCACAAAGAGTTACCGGTGTATGGGGATGGCAAACAGATAAGGGATTGGTTGTACGTGGAAGATCATTGTAAAGCGATAGAGCTTGTATTTGAAAGAGGAAGAAGTGGAGAAGTATACAACATAGGTGGACACAACGAAAAAGAGAACATAGAGATAGTAAAAATAGTAATAGAATACTTACAAGAAAAAACAAAAGACAAAAAGATAAACGAAGGTTTGATTAAACATGTGAAAGACAGGTTAGGACATGACAGAAGATACGCAATAGACCCAAGAAAGATAAAAGAAGAGTTAGACTGGGAACCAGAGACAAAGTTTGAAGAAGGAATAAAAAGAACGATAGATTGGTACTTTGAAAACAAAGAATGGATGGAGAAGGTTATAACAGGGGAGTATTTGGAGTTTTATAGGAGGAATTATGGGGGATGAAAGTTATTAAGAAAAATGTATACGTTCTGAACCCTTTTTCAGGAAAAAAGGATAAAATTAGGAATCAACTAAGATATAGGATCTAAACAAGGGGTGGTTTTATTATGGGAAATATTCTTGGTTCTTTTTGGGTGAATTGGGTGATTGTTTTTTTTGGAGCTGGAAATTTAGTTTTATTTCTTTGGATTCTTGCTAAATCAAAAAATCTTTCTTCTAAATTAAGACCTAACAGGGCAGAACATTTAGAACTTTACGAATTTTTCAGAGACACGTACAAAAAATCTAACGCAAAGAATAACTTTGGATATATCGAAGGTGAAAATAGTTCTATTAACAAATATTTTTCTATTTACGGTTCTGTGACTAGTATTTTCCCACTTTTGGGGATTTTGGGTACAGTAATTTCTTTTTTGAAACTTTCAGAAATCACTTCTGAAATAATAACTCAAAATTTTGTGAATGCTTTATCTTCAACATTTCTTGGTCTTATATTTGCAATAGTATTTAAAGTATTAGAAGGAATACTCGCCTATAAAATAGAGGATAACAATTATATAATAGATACAATGATCAAGACTGCGAGTGATAGTAATGAAAAAAAGAACGATAATTGAACTTACACCTTTTGTAGATATACTGTTGATACTTCTTTTCGCTTTTTTATTTAACATATCTGAAACCAATGAAAAAGCTGAAGTTGCAACAAACAAAAGTATAGAATTAGCACAAGAAAACTTGGAACTTAAAAATGATTTAGAGGAAAAATCAAACTCTCTTCAAGAAATAGCTAACCAAAACGACAAGTTGGAAAAACAAAATACTTTTTATGAAAATTTTTACATAGAGCTATCCAATATCATTGAAAAAGCTTTTGAAGATGTGGAACTACCAGAAAATATTGATGAAGATGAAGTCAAAAGAATAAAAAAACTATTGGAAAACAAAGAAATCAACTTAGATTACTTTATAAAAAGTGAAGCTTTAAAAGAGAACTTCTTTGTTCTGGATATAACTATTCAAGGTGAGGAGCCTGAAATATTCTTGAACAACCAGAAAATAGACTTTTCCATAACCTATGAGCAGTATGCCTCAGAAAACACTAGAAAAAGTAAGTTAGACATCCTTGAAGAGAGAATAGAGAGTTCTTTGAAAAACAACGGAATTCCCCAATTAGTTCTAATAACTATAAAACAGATGGATGATAATGTTTTTCTTTACTCATATAATTTGTTGTTAGAAGCAGTCAAGGAAATACAGAATAAATACAGTGCTGACCGAATTTATTTTACAGAAATACCATTTTTATACAATAATTGAGGGGTGATATTATTATGAAATTGAATGTTATACTTATTTTAATAATCATAGCTTTATTATTTTTTATAGGGTTTGCATTTAAAGGATTTGGACTTGGGGGAGGAGGACAAGGTACAAAGGGCCCAGGAAAGCAAATTGAAGAAGATAAAATACCATTAATAACAATAAAATCTGACGAAATCTATGTTAATGGTGAATTAGTAAGCAAAGATAACCTTGAAGAAACTTTCAAAGAACTAGCCAACAAAACAAAAATAGTGGAAATTGATTCTAGTGAGGCAAAAAGAACAACTTATTTGGAAGTTAAAAATGAATTAGAAAAATTAAATTTAACTATAATAGATAAGTAATCTCTCTTATAGACAGAGTTTTTTGTGCATCCAGCATACGCAATAGCTAAGCGATGAAAGTCCCTTGTGGGTCAGGTAGCAGGAACTACTAGTTGAGGCAAGGGTATCCATCGTGAGGTGGAATCTGAAGGAAGCCCAAAGCAAAGTCCCGGTGCAATTTACAGCAAAAGAAAAACTTGAAGAGCGTATCAAGTTAAAATCAAAATCTCCAATTGCTATTGCTAAGTGAATTTTTTTCGTTTAGTAAATACAGCATCTTTGAAATATCAGATAAAAATTTAAAAATATATTACAGAAGGCATAAATGCGGATGGTTTCAAAAAATTAGCTTATCAAAAAGCTATAAAAGAGGAAATAGAAAATAGGAGCAGAAAATCTATACATCTCTTTGATTAAGATTGTAAATTTAAATTATTATAGGGATAAATTGGAGAATGACATAAAGAGTATAGAATCGAATATGAATATCAAAAAACAAGGGAGAAAATAGCCTATTTTTGGGAATATCTAATATAACCGAGGAACAAAAAGATGTAATGTATAATGTATATGATGTCATTCAAAATTTTGAAAAAAATCTGCGTTAGGGAATGAAATTAATAACAAGATGTTTTTTAAAAAACAGCGGTTGAAAAGGCTTCTCTTGTAACAAAAGTAGCTTTTGGATAAGTGTAGAGATCAGTTTTTTTATTTTTCTAAAATGATATCAGATTATTTAATCATTTGTTCATATTTTTTTTCTACCCACACTTTTTGGAAGAGAACCAATAAATTTAATGGGAAAAAGCTAATCGGTGATATGTCAAGGGGTAAAAATCAAAAAAATGTTAAAAATTGGCGTAACTGACAATACCCATACTTTTAAAAAAACACAAAATAGGCTTGAAAACACAAAAAGATTCAATTGTATCTATTCAACTTAGTAATTCGAATAGATTCGATTTTTGCTCAGCAATGCAAAAATCATGCGAACCAACTTACGAGCCGTGAGCGCGAGGGCTCTTTTGTGTTGATGAGTGGTAACCTCGTAGTATTTTTTCCAGTAATACTTTTCGAACTCAGGGATATAATTTTTAACGGAGTTAGCAGCTTCGATAAAGTAGTATCGAAGATACGGATTACCTGTTTTAGTCATTTCTGTCTCATCAGAGGAATAATTCCCTGATTGACGTTTTCTCCAAGTCAGTCCTGCAAACTTAGCCAACTTATCATGAGATTGAAAGGAAGCTATCGTACCTATCTCACTGATGATACCAGAGGAGATAACAGGACCGATACCGTTGACAGAGATGAGTGATTGATATTCTGTGGGATTAAGCCCTTTTACCGTTTTTTCAATAGCCTTATCAACGGTTTTTATTTCATCTTCCAAGGCTTTTATTACGTTTAAGGAAGAAGAGATAGCGATATTCAAAGGTTCATAAGCCATTTTGTCCAATCTGTACGAATTCTTGGCTGCTTGTTTAAGAAGTGTTGCAACCTTTACGGGATCTTTGAACCTGTTTTTACTTTTTTTAATAACGAACTGAGTTAAATCATCGATGGATTTGTAAACTATCTCATCCAAAGAGTAGAACTCAGTCAAAACAGCACAAGATGTAGCACCATATATATCGGAAAAGGGCTTATCCCTATTATTCACAGCCAATTCACTGAATTTCAGATAAATGTTGGAAAGCATCCAATTCTTTTCAGAGACGAGTGTTTGAACTAAATGGAACCTATGGCGTGTAAGTCTTTGTAAAGCCAAAAACTGAGAACCACGCCAAGGGGAAGAAGAAATCTTACCACATCTAGCAAAATCGGCTATGACGTAAGCGTCCAAATGATCTGTTTTATCGATATCGACAAAAGTCTTTTTGTAATTGGCTGTAGTTTTTGGATTAAGCTGATACACAAGAGGTTTAAAAGGCAAAAGTTTCTTATTGGTTGACAAGAAATTGGCTATGTGAGTACTGTAAAAAGAAGTAGCTTCCAAAGCGATAACGACAAATTCAAAGTTGTTAGAAACAAGGCAATTGGAGATAGCCTCAGCGATGTATTCAGCACCTATTCTGTTATTTTTAGTATCAAAATCAAGGAGTTTGTTGTTTTGAAAATCGATTGCACAAACTGTATTAGTTAGAGAACTCACATCGATACCGACAAACAAAGTGGATAAAACGTTGTAATTCATAGTTATTTCACCACCTTTCGAATAAAGATAAAGGATGAAAGCAAAGAGATACCCTAATCTTAGCAGTCAAAGGCAACCTCGCGCTCTATGAGCATCCACCAATGAAAAATAGCCTTGCTGATGGCCTAATCAAAGGTGATGCAGTAATCGGTTAGCAAGTTGACTGCTAAGTCAGGAAACAAGCTTTTTAAGCAACGGTCAAAAGGGCTTGCAGGGGGGAAGAGAATCTTCCCTCGTTAATCATCCTGGTACTATTTTAGCATTAGGGTATCTCTTTACAAAAAAAATAATAAAAAGAACAAAAAGCTGATTTTTAGTACCATTTTTTGAGTTTCATATCCATACATATTATACGAGGAGGAAATAACATGGCCATACAATATAAAAATCTTGATGATCAAACACGCAAGTTTATGCTTAAGGAATTGGAAATGGATGTTAAGGAGGGAACCCTATATATAAGCCCTCGTTTGAATTCCAATGGAAAATCTAATTAGGCTGAACTTCTTATAGATGCTATCGTTGGTCACAATGATGATTGGTTAGCTGCTCAGTTAAATGAGCAGCGTTATATGGAATCAGAGGAGGAAAGGAGATTGCGAAGTGGAGGAATAACGAAAGCCGAAGTTCCTGTGAATGCTCCTGAAACGCTAGCTGAAGGTGAATTCAATCGTTTTTACGCACGCGGAATATGTGCAAGAGCAATTGCTGAGGGGATCAGTGAAGTTGTAGTGTATAGAGGGAAGCAAGTTCAACAGCCACGCCAAAAGTCCCAAGCAATGATTGGAAGGAGAATTGATCCGCAAGCTTTGTTGGAAGACCTCAGAAAATCGCAAGGGGTAGAACCAGCTTTAGGTATACCACCTGGACCAAATTCAGGTTTGACTATCTCCTTACCATGAAAAAAGTAGGCACTTCCGCTAACATAGGACAAACGACGACGCCTTGCACTTCATATGTCCGCGGACGTTGTCCAAAATTGAGCCTGCCGCCTGTAAGAAGCAGAGGATGTTGTAACTTTATTATATAACCAAAAACGAATGTTTTATATAATCATAAGATATAGGAGATAGGTATGGAAGATGCTAATGTTGCTTTGATACCTAAGGAGATAGAAGAGATAAAAAGGGAGACAGCATATATTAAAGAGCATATGACAGGCGTGGATAGAATTTTGATGGATGAAGAGATAATAATGTTAAAAGGAGCTGAGAAAGAATACCAACTAAAAAAATAGGCCAAAACAACGATTAACTAAAGGAAACACCCCGAAAAGGGTTCAAGGGAAATAAGGTAAGAAGAAAAAGAACTAAAATATTGAATAATTATACAAAATGCTTTTTGAAAATCGAAATAATTCTTAAAAAAATCGAAAAGTAATTAAAATTGAGGAATTTTTTAGGAAAAATATGTATGAAAGAAGGGTATAACAGGAGAGTATTTGGAGTTTTATAGGAGGAATTATGAGGGATGAAAGTTATAAGGAAGATAGTTCTCTTACGAAAATAGCAAATAATTAATCTGGAGTGAAATTAAGTTTACCAATTATCTAACCACACTTTTTGAAAGAGAAGCGCTATATAAACCATAATATCCTTTGAATGTGTCAAAAGGGAGTATGTATTTTTAAGGTAAGTTTTAGCTATATTCAAGAAAAGAAAAATAAAAAGAAGGTATAAAAATACTAAAGTTTTTGGAAAACTGTTCGATAATATTTATGAAAATCCTTAGCGCTAAGGGAAAATCCTTGTCCAAGGAAGGGCAAGAAACAAAAAAATCACATGGAGGTGTATGAATTATGAGGATTAACCACAACATCAGTGCATTGAATGCATGGAGATCGATGGATCAAGTAAACCAATCTATGGGTAAAACACTTGAAAAACTTTCTTCTGGTTTAAGAATCAACAGAGCAGGAGACGATGCAGCGGGATTAGCAATATCCGAAAAGATGAGAGGTCAAATAAAAGGTTTGGATACCGCTGTAAAGAATGCACAAGACTCTATATCTTTGATACAAACAGCAGAAGGGGCATTGACAGAAACACACTCTATACTTCAAAGAATGAGAGAATTATCTGTTCAAGCTGCATCAGACACTAACACAAATGTTGATAGAAATCAAATTCAGCTTGAATTAGACCAACTAAGAGAAGAGATCGATAGGATTTCAAGAACCACAGAGTTCAACACAATGAAATTGCTTGATGGTAAGATTGAGTCATTCAGAGGCTCAGTGGATGCCAAAGTTGTTACAGGTGGCAATATCAATGTGGAGCTAGCAGTTGTAAGCTCCGGAGCAGTGGAAGGTACTTATGTTGTAGAAGTTGGACAATTAAATGGCAATGTCACCTCTCCTTTGGATGTTAAAATAACTCAAATAAAAGCTGATGGAACAATAAGTTCAACACTAAGCACTTTGGGAGCAGCATCAGCAAAGCTAGGAAATATTACCTTTAAATGGGATGCTGCGACCTTTGATATTGATGATTTTGGAGGATCGTTACCTTTAAATGAAGTTATAGATAGTGCAGTAGTTAGAGTTGAAGAAATCAACACAGCTGATGATCAGCTAGTTTTGCAAATAGGTGCGAATGAAGGTCACAACATTGTACTTGGAATAGACGATATGAGTTCCAAGGCTCTTGGACTCACGGAGGATTCACTTAAAGCAACCGACCAAGACAGTGCTGAAAGATCGATAATGGTTGTGGACGCTGCGATTCACAAAGTAAGTACAGCAAGAGCATCACTTGGTGCTGTTCAAAACAGATTGGAACATACTATATCCAACTTGGGTGTAGCATCGGAGAACTTAACAGCAGCCGAAAGCAGAATCAGAGATGCAGATATGGCAAAAGAGATGATGGATTTTACAAAGCAACAGATACTCTTGCAGGCATCGAATGCAATGTTAGCACAAGCGAATACAATTCCACAAAATGTGTTGCAGTTGTTGCGATAAAGTAGAAAAATCCTTGTCCAAGGAAGGGCAAGAAACAAAAAAATCACATGGAGGTGTATGAATTATGAGGATTAACCACAACATCAGTGCATTGAATGCATGGAGATCGATGGATCAAGTAAACCAATCTATGGGTAAAACACTTGAAAAACTTTCTTCTGGTTTAAGGATTAACAGAGCAGGAGACGATGCAGCGGGATTAGCAATATCCGAAAAGATGAGAGGTCAAATTAAAGGATTAGAAACTGCTGTAAAGAATGCACAAGATTCTATATCTTTGATACAAACAGCAGAAGGGGCATTGACAGAAACACACTCTATACTTCAAAGAATGAGAGAATTATCTGTTCAAGCTGCATCAGATACCAACACAAATGTTGATAGAAATCAAATTCAGTTAGAATTAGACCAACTAAGAGAAGAGATCGATAGGATTTCAAGAACCACAGAGTTTAACACAATGAAATTGCTTGATGGTAAGATTGAATCATTCAGAGGTGAAGTGGATGCCAAAGTTGTTACAGGTGGCAATATCAATGTGGAGTTAGTAACACCTGTAAGCTCAGCTGCAGTGGAAGGTACTTATGTTATAGAAGTGGGACAATTAAGTGGCACTGTAGAATCTGTATTGGATGTTAGAATAACTCAAATAACTGCTAGTGGAACAAATTCAAAAATAGTCAATTTGTCAGCTGCATCAACAACGCTAGGAAATATTACCTTTAAATGGGAGGCTGACACTTTTAAAATTGCTGATTTCGGTGATTCATTACCTTTAAATGAAATTGTAGATAGTGCTGTTGTTAGAGTTGAAGCAACTAACACTGCGGCTAATCAGCTAGTTTTGCAAATAGGGGCGAATGAAGGTCATAACATCGTACTTGGAATAGACGATATGAGTTCCAAGGCACTTGGGCTCACAGATAAGTCACTTAAAGCAACAGACCAAAACAGTGCTGAAAGATCGATAATGGTTGTGGACGCTGCAATTCACAAAGTAAGTACAGCAAGGGCATCACTTGGTGCTGTTCAAAACAGATTGGAACATACTATATCCAACTTGGGTGTAGCTTCTGAGAACTTAACAGCAGCCGAAAGCAGAATCAGAGATGCAGATATGGCGAAAGAGATGATGGATTTTACAAAGCAACAGATACTCTTGCAAGCATCAAATGCAATGTTAGCGCAAGCGAATACGATTCCACAAAATGTGTTGCAGTTGTTGAGATAAAGGGGAATTTGAGAGAGGGCCTTCGGCCCTCTTTTTTCTATTTATTATCTAATTATTATCTATTTATTATCTATTCGCACCCGCCACCCTTTAAGGAGTTTTTTCTTTGGTTAGAGCTTCTTTTATCTATTCCCGCCCACCACCCCTTAAGGTAGGTTTCTATGATTGGAGAAAGCCCCTTAAGGAAATGGCGGGTATGAACAAGAATGATATAATAGATACAGTTTTATGATGGGAGGAAAGTTTATGAGTGTTGATAAAGAAAAATTGTTGTCCGTTGCTATGATTGTTAAGGACGAAGAAGCTAATATTAGACGCGCCTTAGAGGCTATTAAAGATGTAGCTGATGAGATAATCGTTGTTGATACGGGTTCTACGGATAGAACACCCCAGATAGTTAAAGAGTATACCGATAAGTTGTACTTTCATGAATGGCAGAATGATTTTTCTGAGGCTCGAAATTATTCTTTGAAGTTTCCAACCTGTGAGTGGGTTTTGATATACGATGCGGATGAGGAGGCGTCAGAATCGTTTAAAAAAAATATAAGAGATTTTCTTATGAGGCAGCCAAAAGATGTTAACACTGTCTATATACCAACAATAAGTTATATGGATATTGACTACACAAGAACTGAAGTAGCTTCGACTCCAAGAATTTTTAGAAAAGGTACCATTGAATACAAAAACGTTGTCCATAATCAAGCTAAATATAAACCAAAGGTCGTTCGAGGTAATTTTCCGATTCTTCATTACGGTTACATCTGGACAAGGGCTTTGAAGAGAAAGAAGTATGAAAGAACAGGTACTTTAATAAGAGAGCAATTAAAAGACGCAAAACACCCTATCGAGAGGTTATACTATTTAGTTCAGTTGTACAAAACGGAGTCTATCGGGGGGTACACGTATAAGAAAAACCAAGTTGCTTGGGAGACGTTTGCAGAGATAAGAAGAGTGGGGAAGGTTCCTGCCATAGGGCTTGAATTTTTGTACATGTTTGGATTGGACTGTATGTTTGCGGGTTTGAAAGATCTTGGAAGGGATTTGCTACAAAAATGTATAGACGCTACTCCTCAGTATCCTGATCCTTATTTTGGTATGATGGCTTTGTACGAAAGATCAAAAGATTGGGATGAGCTAATCAAGTGGGGGGAAAAGTTTTTTAAAGTCTTAGATGAAGCTATGAAAAATGTTGAGAATTTTGATTGGACTATTATGTCTTTTAAGCAAGTGCCTTTGGCACATATTTTGATGGCACGTGCAATGTTGAAAAGAAAGGATTTTAAAGGTTTCAACAATCATATTTCCATTGCATTTAGTGAAGATGAGAACATTAATATCGATAAAAAGAATTTGTATGTTTTGATGAACGATATAAAAGATGATGTTGAAGCTAAAGATGAGTTTGAAAAGTTATTACCGGGGCTAAGAGTTATGATTGAAGGCGTACAAAGATCTGAGATTGTGATTTATTATGACAGCCTCGTTGAAAAAATTGCTGAATTAGAAGTAGAAGTTGATGAAGATTTGTTAGATAAATTATCTTGTAGAAATGAACTTTCAAAATACATAATAAAGAAAATGAAAACATCAGAAGACCAACTTTTAGATTTTATAACAAAAAGTGATTATCTTAATTTTATAGAAAAAAGCCGTATACCTGGACTTTTGCTTTTTTATTCTGTTTTGCAAAACACAAAAGATACTGTTGATACGTTGAAGACCCTTTCTAGTTTAAGAAAGATCGAAGATGAAAAGATTCAAGGAGTTTTATACGCCTTATTAGGAGATTGTTATCTGAGTTTGAAAAGGTTCAAAGAGGCTCTGAGTCAGTATAAAAAGTCTTTAGAAATACTTCCCGAGCTTTCACAGTTTATTAAACCTATAATTGAGGATTTGAGCACGAAATTAGACCCCGAGATGGACGGGGTTTACGAAGAGATGTATTCCCATTTTACTTCAGGGAAAGAGTTCATTTTCGATATTTTGGGGTACGTTGGGCAAGAGAACGCTGAAAAACTTTATCTTATTTCTGATGCTCCATTGGCTTTGTACGTTTCGGGGGTATCTTTTATTCAAAAAGATCCACAAAAGGCTGAAACTTTGTTAAAAAAAATAGAAAATATCGAAGAATTTCCTTTTTATTATTATAGGCTTGCTAAGATATACGAAAAAAAAGATAATAAAAAAGCTTTTGAATATCATATAAAAGCTGTAGAAGAGAATAACAAACTCGCTGATTTGGCACTTGGTATATACAGTTATTCTGGGCTTTATCCAAACACTCAGATTAGTTTTATGAAAAACAACGATGAAATAATTTGGGCGGGAAATATTTCTGAAAAGTTTTCCACGCTTGGAATTATTCATCCCATTAGGAGTTGGAAGAAATCAGAATCTTTTATGTACGCTTCCCCTTATCCCTCTGATGAAGCTTTAAGAATTTACGAAGAGCGTGAGAAAGAAACTTACAAATCTGCTCCTTTGGAGGTCAAAAAGGAAGTTATTTTAAAGGGATTAATTGATAGTGATTTTAAAGATGTCAAGGTTCTTGGAGTTGATAAAGAGAAGTTTGAAAGTGTTTTTGAAGATTTGGGTGTTTCTGTGAAGGATACTTCTAACAATCTTTTAATTGTAGGGGAGTTTGAGAAAAATTATGATCTGTCTGATACTATAAAGAAGGCACAGAAGGTTTTAACTTTTGTATATGTTCCTGATTTAAAGGATAGAGAGAACTTGGTTTGGTTTATTCCAAAGTTTAGGGTGCTTAGAACAACGAGCCAGTTAATTTCGTTATTTGAGAAAGCAGGGTTTAAAGTTTCAAAAGTTGAGGCTATTGATGGGAATTTGAGATGTATTCAAGCATATAAAGAGTAATTTTTACTTTCATTGACAAGTTTTGAAATATAATGTATAATATTTTAGAAAAGTGTTTTGGGGGCGCTTAGCTCAGTGGGAGAGCGTCTGCTTCACGCGCAGAAGGTCGTAGGTTCAAACCCTACAGCGCCCACCACTTTTTTAGTACTTCAGTAGGTTTTGGTTCAAACTTTCCGCATACCTCCTGGCACTCACTCAAGAATCTAAGAAAGATAAATTTTTTATTAAAAAAATATAAATATTTTTTTAATTTACTTTCTTCAGTAATAACTAATCACCTGAAAAACACTTTAGATAAATGATTTAAAGCATATTCAACGAAAAATTTTAAAATTTTGCGAATTTGCAAGTTTTGTGTATAATCTAAAAAACTTAGTAAATATATTCATTACCATTTATTAGTAATAATGAAATATATTTCATTGAATTGTTTACTATGAAGATAATTTCTTGTTGTTTGTTCTTTCTTAAGTATACCGGGGAAAAGCTAAAAGGAGGAGGTAACCATGCGTAACTCTATTGAATTAACCCAAGAAAATTATGTTGACAGCATAATTGAAAGGGTAGTTGTAAGGAATCCTGGAGAAACCGAGTTTCACCAGGCGGTACGTGAAGTTCTTGAAAGTATAAAACCAGTTGTTGAACTGTATCCTGAATTTGAAGAAAACGGGATTTTAGAAAGGTTAACTGAGCCTGAAAGACAGATTATCTTTCGCGTTCCATGGGTAGATGATCAAGGGAACGTTCATGTTAATAGGGGATACAGAATAGAATTTAACTCCGCATTAGGGCCTTATAAAGGGGGATTGCGTTTTCATCCCACCGTATACCCTGGAATTATGAAGTTTCTTGCATTTGAACAAACTTTCAAAAATGCTTTAACTGGAAGGCCTATAGGTGGAGCAAAAGGTGGCAGTGACTTCGATCCAAAGGGGAAGTCAGATTCCGAAGTTATGAGATTTTGCCAAAGCTTTATGACTGAACTATACAGACACATTGGGGAACAAACCGATATTCCAGCTGGAGATATAGGTGTCGGAAAAAGAGAGATTGGGTATCTCTTTGGTCAATACAAAAGAATTACCAATCGTTTTGAAGCTGGTACCCTAACAGGAAAAGGAATAGATTGGGGTGGAAGTTTAGCAAGAACAGAAGCAACAGGGTATGGATTGGTTTATTTTGTTGAAGAAATGCTAAAAGATATTGGTGAAACATTTGAGGGCAAGAGGGTTATAATTTCTGGATCCGGAAACGTGGCTATTTACACTGCTCAAAAAGTTAAAGAACTTGGTGGAAAAGTGATAGCTATTAGTGATTCTGATGGTGTAGTATACGATCCAGAAGGGATAGATTTAAATTCTGTGATTGAGATAAAAGAAAAAAGAAGAGGAAGAATAGTTGAGTATCTCAAAGCTCATCCTTTTGCTGAGTATAATGACAATAGTAAAGATATTTGGAAAATTGAGTGTGATATTGCCTTTCCATGTGCTACACAAAACGAAATAGATACAGAAGAAGCAAAAGCACTTGTGAATAATAGTGTTTTAGTAGTAGCAGAAGGTGCTAATATGCCGTGCACTCCAGAAGCTATTGAGTGTTTCCAAAAAAATAACGTTATGTTTGCCCCAGCTAAAGCTGCCAACGCTGGTGGTGTTGCTACCTCTGCATTAGAAATGACTCAAAATAGTATGTGGGAGTCTTGGAGTTTTGAAGATGTAGATAAAAAACTACGAGAGATAATGAAGGACATATACAGTAGTATAAAGGCGACAGCTGAAGAATACAAGAAAGACGGAGACCTTATTTTTGGGGCTAATGTAACTGCTTTTCTAAAGGTAGCAAGAGCGATGATGGATCAAGGGATCGTTTAAAAATACCCCCATCTGGGGGTATTTTTTTAAAGCTTTCCTAATTCCTTGAAGATATCTTTTACTACTTTTATGTCTTGGCTATGTTCTGGATCATCTCCAGGGGTTTCAAGTATCAGAGGTAGCTTAGATATTTCATCGAAAGAGAAGAAGGTTTTAAATCCTTCCCTTCCTATGTATCCTTTGCCTATAAATTCGTGTCTGTCTTTAGCTGCGCCTACGTCATATTTGGAATCGTTTAGATGAATCATTTTTAGTTTGTTTAAGCCGATGTATTTGTCAATTTCATCTAGTAGTCTTTGCACCTCTTCTTTTTTTCTTATGTCGTAGTTTGAATCGAATCCATGGCAGGTATCGTAGGTTATGCCTAATCTTTCTTTCCATGGTGATTTGTTTATTATTCTTCCTAATTGTTCCATGGTGTATCCTATGTTTGAACCTTTTTGTGCAACGTTTTCGAGCAAGATAGTTACTTTTGTATTCTGAATTTCTTTGAAGACGATATCTAACCCTTCTAATATTTTGTTTATGCCGAATTCTTCACCTTCACCTAAATGGCTTCCTGGATGGAAGTTGTAGTGAAGTATTCCTAATTCGTCTGTGGCTTTTATTTCTTCTATCATTGCATTTATGGATTTTTCTCTGATGTCGTCTTTTGGAGAGGCGAGGTTTATTAAGTAGCTTGAATGAACTAAGACGTCTTCAAAATTTATGTTGAATTCGGTCATTGCGTTTTTGAAGCCTTCTACATCGTTTTCTTTTAACGGGTTTACTTTCCAAACCCGTGGTGAGCTTGTGAAGATTTGGAAGGTGTTTCCTCCTATGTTTGCTGTGTCGGGAGGGACTTTTGTGAAGCCTTTTGAGATTTTCATATGTGCGCCGATTTTTATCATTTTTTTCACTCCCAGTCGTTATTAGTTTGCGGCCCTTCCCCCCGCACCCCCACCCATCTAAGGAAGGACCTGCGGTCCTTTACAACCAACAGGGGAAGAAGGCTTCACCCTATACCCTTTTAAAATTGATATCTTATTTTTGAAAGATGAACTTTTTTGTAAGCTACGCTTAGTTTTTATTAGCGCCCTTCCACCCCGCTCCCCACCCGTGAGGAAAAGAGTCTTTATTAGCGCCCTACCCCCCACCCCGCCCGTTTAAGGAAGGACCTGCGGTCCCTGTCCCAGCAAGATTGTAAAGGGTTCCGCTCCGCACCCCGCCCATCTAAGGAAGGGCTCAACCCTTAAACGCTATCCTCTATAGCCATTCTATATCGTCTTGTAGAATTTTCTTTGCTATTTCTTTGTCTAGGTTTGCGATAACACCTATGTTAGCGAATATGTAATTTTTGTCGTAGGCGAAGGTTACGTCTTTTGGTGGTAGTAGTAAATCTTCTGAGTTTTTTAGCTGCTTAAGGCTTTCAAATATCTCCTTTTTGTATTTTGATCTGGATAGTATTCCTCCAGTGCCAAAGATGATTTTAACGGCGGTTAAATCTTTCCCTTGAGCTACCTTTTTTCTTCCAGTGGGGGTAAAGATGTAATCAATTCTTCCAGCATGTCTTTTTAGGGATGTTAAGAAGCAAAACTTTGCCAAGTAAGCTGCAAATTTTTCTTGCTCGTCGTTTTGTGGATACGGGGATAGATTTTTTAGTATCTCTTCGTAGTTTTCAAAGTCTTTTTTTATTTGTTCTTTGCCTATCATTTCAACTACGTTATGCGCGTTTACGTATATTCCCATGTCTCCATCTACCGTTCTTTTGGAACGGGGTTGTGGAGATACCAAAATCTTTTGAATTTCTGGTGAGCCATCGGTAACGGAGTCTATATCAGTTGTAGCCCCTCCAATGTCAACTGTTAGAACATCTCCATACAGTTCATTTAGTAATTCAGTGGTATTCATAACAGCCGCAGGGGTAGGGATGACTTCTTCATCCACTACATCGTAGATTTTTTCCATGCCAGGGGCGTGAATTATGTGTTTTGAGAAAACCTCTTGGATTATTTTTCTTGCCGGTTCAACGTTGAGGTGATCTATTTTAGGGTAGACGTTTTCTGTTATGATTATGTTTTTGTCCTTTTCTTTGAAGATTTCTTCTATTTCTTCTTTCACAGCAGTGTTTCCTGCGTATATTATGGGGATTTCTAGTGGTAACTCAGAGAGTAATTCAGCATTGTAAAGAACGGTTTCTTCTTCCCCGTAATCCACCCCGCCTGATAAGAGAATCAATTTTGGCTTAATCTTTAAAATTTGCTTCAAATGGGTTTCTCTAAGTTTGCCGGATGTGATGTATTTTAAAATAGCTCCAGCGCCTAAAGCTGCTTCTTTCGCTGCCCTAACTGTCATATCGTATACCAGTCCATGGACCGTCATACTTAGCCCACCGGCGGCGGAAGAGGTTGCTAAAAATTTTTCCCAACTTATTTTATCTTTAATTTTTTCTTCCATATTTTTTAGTGCCTTTTCTATTCCAATGGTTACATCACCTTTGTCTATGGTCGTGTAACTTTCTGTTTGAGCTATTATTTTAACGCTCTTTTCTGTGAGTTGGTAAGCTGTGATCACCGTTGTGGTACTTCCTATCTCAGCTACTAATAAATCTATTTTCATGTATTTTCCTTCTCCAAATCCGTTAGAAACTTTTTAAGTATTTCAACTGCCTTTTTCAAATCATTCATAGAGGCTGCAAAAGAGAGTCTGATGTGCCCATCAGAAAAGAAAGCCGAACCTGGGACTACTGCCAAACCATACTCGAGTAACTTTTCACAGAATTCTTTGTCATTCAATCCATACTTCGATATGTCGATAAAATAATAGAAAGCACCTTTTGGCTTATTGAATGTCAAACTGAGTTTTTTGAATTCATCGTACAAGTAGTCCCTTCTTTTTTTGAATTCTTCTATCATGTAAGAATTGTCTATTTCTAAGGCTTTGAGTGCAGCATATTGAGATGGTGTGTTTACGTTAGAAGTGGAGTGAGATTGAATCTTAGCCATCTGAGTTATGATTTTTTCGTTGGCAATCGTATATCCCAATCTCCATCCTGTCATTGACCAGGTCTTTGAAAAACTGTTTATCAATATTGTTCTATCTTTTGATTCTTCAAAGGTTGCCATAGAGGTGTAACTACCGTCGTAAACAAGGGCATCGTATACCTCGTCACTTAAGATTATAAAGTCATGTTCGATGGAGAGCTTTGAAATAAAGCCTAAAAACTCCTTATCGTAAACCACACCTGTTGGGTTGTTGGGAGAATTAATAATTATGGCTTTTGTTTTTTTGGTTATAGCTTTTTCCAACTTTGTTTCTTCGGGGATGTAGTTATTTTCTTTCGTAGTTTTAACGTGAACGGGGATTCCGCCAACCATTCTGATTTGTGCGTCATAACTGACCCAAGATGGGTCAATTAAGATTATTTCATCGCCTGGGTTTGTTATCAAAAAGAGTGAGTTAAATAGTGCTTGTTTTCCCCCATTAGTTACGATTACATTGTTCTCATTGTAATTAGTTGAGTATTTTTTATTTATATATTGAGCTATCTTTTGTCTGAGTTCTTTTATTCCTTTGTTGTCGGTGTATTTGGTTTTCCCTTCTTTCATGGCTTGGTAAGCTGCGTTTATTATAGGCTGAGGAGTATCAAAATCAGGTTCTCCAGCTGTCAATCTGACTATTTCGTACCCTTTGCTTTGTAGTTCTAATGCTTTTGAGTTTAACTCGATAGTTGCAGATGGTTGAATTGATTCTATTTTAGCAGAAAATTCCATAGGAACCTCCTTTTTAATTGTTGGGAGTTTATTAGCGCCCTTTCACCCCGCTCCCCACCCTTCTAAGGAAGCGGAGGGCTTCGCCATGTAAACCACCTCAGTTTTTTTCTAGAATTCCAACGTTTTCGATGTGGTATGAGTGTGGAAACATGTCAAATGGTTGAACCGATTTGAGAGTGAATCCATTTTTTGTAAAAAGATTTAGATCTCTGGCAAATGTTGAAGGGTCACAGGATATATAGATAATCCCTTTTGTTGCCATAGAAGAAAGTAAATGGATCTCTTCCTTTTCCAGTCCTTTTCTTGGGGGATCTAAGATGACATAGTCAAATCTTTTATCAGAATTTTTCATGAGATACGGTTTCGAGCTTGCTAGGATGAAATTAACGTTTTTAATAAAATTTATATGAGAATTTGAAATTGCAGCCTTTACTGAAATTTTGGAGGTTTCAACGGATTCTATGTGTTTAAAGAGTGGTGAAAAGTATATTGAGAATAAGCCAACACCAGAGTATAAGTCTAACATAGTGTCATCTTTTTGTGTGTTGTTTTTGAAATATTCTAATATGTGCCTTAATAGCTTTTGTGTGACGTTGTAGTTGTTTTGAAAAAAGGAGGTTGGTGGAATTTGGAATTTAAAATCATCAAACTCCTCATTTAATACTCCTTCACCGAGAAGCGTTTTGTAAGGACCTCTTAGTACAACGCTATCCGAACTGTTCATCAAGTGTATCAGTGAATAGGGCTGGAAATTCTGTTGAAAAAACTGTTTTATCTCTTCTTCGTAAGGTAAATATTCTGTGTTGGTAACTATAATTACCATCGTTTGATTTTTGGAAAATGATCTTCGAATGACTAAGTGTTTCAAGATACCTTTTTTTGTCTTTTTGTCGTATATTTCGATATTCAATTTGTTAACTAGTTCTCTGAATTTATTTCTTATGTTATCGAATAAGTTTGGTGAGATTGGGCATGAGTAGATATCAAGAACATTATTTGAATTGGCGATATTTAAACCTAATTTTAATTTATTATTTTTCTGAAAGGCATATTCCATTCTGTTTCTGTAACCCCAAATCAAATCGCTTTCGATTATGTCATTAACAAGGGAGCTATCTAACTTTCCGATTCTTTCTAACTGTTCTTTTACTATCTCTGTTTTTGATTTTAGTTGGGATTTATAATCGTAATCGAGCCATTGGCAACCCCCACACTCGGGGAAGTGCTTGCATTTGGAGGATACCCTTTGATGGGATGGTTGTAGGATTTCTTTTAGATCTGCGAATACTAAATTTTTATTCGTTCTTGTTGGAATAACTGAGACAAACTCTCCAGGGTAAACGTTGTTTACCATGTAGATTTTGTCGGCATAACGAGCCATGCCGTATCCACCGTAGACTAATTTTTCGATGACGATTTTTACTTCTTCATTATTCATCTAACTGCCTCCAAAATTGGGGAATTATTGTCCTTATTAGCGCCCCTTCGCCCCGCAGCCCGCCCGTGAGGAAAAGGATCATCATTTGCGCCCCTTCGCCCCGCAGCCCACCCATCTAAAGAAGGGACCCGCGGTCCCTTAGATCCCCGCAGCCGCCCATAAGGAATAAAGGAAGGGCTTTGCCATTAACCCTTGAATTTGCAGCCCGACCATTTACGATTTTTCGACCAATAAATTGAAATGTTCTCCTCTTTCTTCATAATTTTTGTATTTATCAAAACTTGCGCCAGCTGGTGAAAATACCACATTGTCTCCAACTTCACATATTTCACTTAGGTATAAGAATACTTCTTCTAAATTATTTTTGAAGATAAATTTAGAATTCAAGGGGTATTTTTTGACTTCTTTTTCCATTTCTCCGAATACTATTACAGCTTTGGCGTAGGTTTTAAGTTCTTCGATTAATGGTGTTAAGTCTTCATTTTTAGGGATTCCACTTAGGATTGCTATATAATTCTTTCCTCTGAAACTTTTATAAGCGTTGTATGCGGAGTGAACGTTGGTTGCTTTTGAATCGTTGTAATAATTGACTCCGTTTTTGCTTTTTATCAGTTCCAACCTATACTTTAGTGGTTTAAATGAGTTTATTGCTTCTTCGATAACTTTTTCAGAGATCCCAAGATTTAACGTCGTCACTGCTGATGCCAAGATGTCTTCTTTGAAGATGTCCAGTTCAAACATTTTGTTGTTGACTTGTATCTTTTTATCTTTGTATTTAATGTAATTGCCTTCAATCATGTTTTTAGAAAACGTTATAATCCTTTCACTTGTTTGATAATCTTTTAGGTTTAAAAGATTTACAGCATCTTCGTTGATAACCGTTACTCCTCCTGATTTGAGGGTTCTTAACAATAAGTTTGCTTTGGTTTTGTAATAATCATTCAAGTCTTTATGCCAGTTTAGATGATCGGGTGCCAGGTTCGTTAACACGGATATTTCAGGAGTAAACGTTTTTGACCAGAATATTTGAAAAGAGCTAACCTCAACTACGTAGTAGTTTAGAGTTTCTGACGCTTTTGCTAAGGGAACTCCAATATTACCACCCACAAAGGTTAAAGGATCTGCGAATTTTAATATATGTCCTATTAAAGAGGTGGTGGTTGATTTTCCATCGGTTCCTGTTATTCCAATAAAAACAGCTTTTTTGTTTTCTTTTTTTATATTCTGCCATGAATACTCTAATTCTGTAGTGTAATCGATATTGTTTTCAAATATTATTTTAGCAGCCTTACTGTTTGGTGGGATACCAGGGCTTACGATAGCCAAATCACAGTTTTTTAAAAGGTCGTTGTGGTTGGTTTCATATTGAATGTTGTTTTTCTTAAAGTATATTTCATCGCTTTCTTTAAAATCTTTGTCTTGACTGACGAAGATTTGATGGTTTGTTTCTAAAAGCTTCGTTAGTATATCTGTGTTACTTTTTCCGTATCCTACAAGGCATATCTTCACCGTACTCCTCCTAGTGCGACTATTCCAGTTAAAAAGTTTATAGTCCAGAACGTTAGAACGATTCTTTCTTCACTCCATTTTTTTAGTTCAAAATGATGATGAATTGGAGCCATTAAAAAGACTCTTTTTTTTCGTAGTTTGAAACTTCCTACTTGTATTATAACGCTAAACATCTCCGAAATAAATATAAAACAGGTTAAAATGGTGAAAAGTTCAACGGAATAATATAACGCTATAGAACCTAATATCCCCCCTAAAGCTAAAGATCCAGTATCTCCCATGAAAATTTTTGCCGGTTTTATATTGTAAAAGAGGTACGCTATTACTGGCAAAATCAATATGGAGATGTGATTAAAATTCATACCTGTGATCAGTGCGGTGAATAGTGCTGATATCGCATAAGTTCCTGCTGACAGTCCGTCTATTCCGTCAGTTAAGTTTGTTGCGTTGGACATACCTGTTAGGTATATTATTCCCCACAGTGGATAGAAAAATTTTAGGTCTAAGCTTTTAGTTGTGAAAGGTATTTTCAATATCGAATGGGGATTGAGTATTGATATGAGATATACTATGAGTATAGAGAATAAGAATTGCATTAACAATTTTTGTATCGCTGTTAATCCAGTTGAGTCTTTCTTTTTTATACTCAGATAGTCATCTAAAAATCCTATGAATCCAAAGAGTAAAGTGGCAACTCCAATTATTAGAAATAAATCTTCTTTTTGGATGAAGTAAGTGAGCATACTTAGAAAAAAAATAGCGAAAACGAATAAGATTCCCCCCATTGTAGGGGTTCCTTGCTTGTAATTATGAAGATCAGGCCCTTCTTTTCTGATATATTGTCCAAATTGCCTTTTTTTTAACCATTTTATAAATGTTGGATAGAGAAAAAGTAAAACAATAAAAGTTATTAATGAAGTATAAAATATCAATCTTTCCAAGTTAAGCCACTTTCCTTGAGATATTTGTTTATTCCTGTAGCGTTAGATCCTTTTATATAGATCACTCCTTCGGTGGTGTTTGATATTATTTCATCAATTGTTTTTAGCTCTTGAAAGAAGGTAACTTTATCGTTTGATAGATAAGTGAATTTTTCTTGGGGATCATAGAAATAAATCTGATCAAAAATTTTTAAGGCTTCTGTTATAACTTTAATGTGGTACTCTTGACTGTATTTTCCTAGTTCCTTTATTTCTCCCATTATGATAATTTTAGGGGAAAGATTCAACTTACTTATGCTGTTAAAAGCACTTTTGAAAGATTCGTATGATGCGTTGTATGAGTCGTTCACTATTAGAAGACTTCCACGTTTTATGGTTTGAAAACGATCTTGAGGGATATTGATTTTGGATAAATAGTATGGATCGATTGGTAAGTCAATGTATCTCAAAAACAACAATCCTGAAAGTAAGTCTAATATCTGACCTTCACTCCAATAATTGTTCAGTGTTACCATGAAATCTTCTTTAAGAATTTTGGCGTAAACAGTTGTGGTGTGGTTCTCATTGTACTCGAAACTTTGTAAAACAGCATCGTTTTCATCTTTGGTTCCAAAGGTTAGTTGGTTAAGATGTTTTGGTGCCAATTCCTTTAATATCGAGTAGTCTCCATTGATTATCAAAACCCCTTTATCCATGCTACTTGTTATCTTCATCTTTTCCTTAGCTACCGTCTCTAAAGAATCTAAAAATTCCAGATGTGAAGCCCCTACGTTTGTGATGATAGCGACGTCCAATTTAAAGTATCTCGATAAAAATTCGAGGTCTCCTTTTTTTCTAAGACCCTCTTCTAGTATGACGGTTTCTTCGTTGTTATAGTTGTTTAAAATCGATAATGGTATTCCTATCTCTGTATTCAAATTCATCTCGTTTCTATAGGTTTTGAAATAAGCTAACAACAAATAGTACAAGCATTCTTTCGTGGTGGTTTTCCCGGTGGACCCAGTTATTCCGATCTTTAATTTGGCGTTTTGATTAATCAATGTGGAAGCAGAAATAAGCATTTCTTCTAAGACGTTGTTGACTTTGATTATTTTTTCTTTCGGAAAACCTGCAACATCTTTTTCAACAATTACGTAAGACGCTCCGTTTTTCAATGCGTCGTTTATAAAAAGATGACCATCCGTTTTCTCACCTTTTAAACATAGAAATACATCACCCTTGTTGACTTTTCTAGAATCAATTTGAAAATTATGGCCTTTATATTTTAATCGTTCCAACACTACCTTCCCGAACTCCTTTTTATTTTGTTGATTAGTTTTTTTGTTACTTCGAAGTCGTTGAACTCAACTTTTTTTCCGTGGGCGAAGAGTTGGTATTTTTCATGGCCTCTTCCCGCTATGATTACCATGTCCCCTTTGTTGGCAAATCTTAAGGCTGTGTCGATGGCGGTTTCTCTATCAGGTATCACAATAAAATGTTTATTTTTGTCTATACCTTTTGATACATCTTCTATTATTTGGTTGGGGTCTTCATCTTTTGGATCATCGTTGGTTAGAACTATTACGTCTGAATTCTCACTTACAACTTGTCCCATCAACATTCGTTTCCCTTGGTCTGCGTTTCCACCAGCTCCAAATACGGTGATTATCCTTCCTTCAGTTATTGAAGAAGCGCTTTTCAATACTTCGTTAAGTGCATCAGGAGTGTGCGCAAAGTCAATAACGGCAACAAATCCCAACGATTGACTGTTGGGAACGATTTGGAACCTTCCAGGGACACCTTTAAATGTTGAAATGGGGTAGATGATTTTTTCAGGATCCAGCCCGAATAGGGTAGCTATTACAAAGGCATTTGTTATATTGTAAACGTTGAACTTCCCTATCAAGTGGGATCGTATTTCAAAACTTTTATTTTCCTTTGTTGTGATCGTGAATTTCATTTGCTGAAGCGTTTGTTCGTAATTATCTATCACAAAGTCTGCATTTTTTTTGAATCCGTAGCTGATAACTTCTTTCCCACTCTTTATGAAGTCTTCTTTGTTCAACCTGTCGAGATTTATTATTATTTTTCCTTCATCTTTTAAATAGTTCATCAGTGACAACTTGATATTTTTGTATTCTTCAAAATCTTTATGATAGTCCAAATGATCCCTTGTGATGTTTGTGAAAGATATGATATCGAATTTAAAGCCTTCAATTCTTCTTTGATGGATAGCATGAGAGGATACTTCCATGTTTATAAATTCAATATTATTTTCTTTGCTTTTTTTTAATATTTTGGACGACTCTAAGATACTTGGAGTCGTGTTGTATGGTTCATTAATTACCTCGTCGTTTATTTTAATTTCTACAGTGCTTATTAACGTAGAATTCTTACTTACTTTTTGCAAGATGTGATGAACTAAAGATACCGTTGTGGATTTGCCATTAGTTCCTGTTACTCCCAGTATTTTAAAATCATCTGGAGAGATGTCGAATAATTTGTGAGATAAATCGGCAGCAGCCTTTTTAATATCATCTACGATTATATATTGCAGAGAATCATTTGTTGGGATCTTTTCTTCGTCTTGAGCAATTATTAATGAAGCACCTTTATCAAATGCTGAAAGGATAAAATCATGGCCATCGAAACGTGAACCTTTAAAAGCGATAAAAACATCGTCTTTTTCAACGTTTTCACTGTTGTCTTTTATACCGGCTATATTCAATATCTCTTTGGTTATTACTTTCTTTTTTATATTACCGTTTAAAAATTGTATTATTTTGTTTGAAGGGATTCTCATTAATACTGCCTCCTAAATGTTAGTTGTTACAATGTGGTAAATTAATATATTTGACAATGTATATAAGACCTGGTATCATATTATTAGCACTTACTATGTGGGAGTGATAAAATGTCTAAGGTGCTACACGATAGACAAAAAGAAATTCTAAAAACCATTGTTGAATTATACTTAAAAAACGATAAACCAGTTAGCTCAGATGAAGTTTTGGAAAACTCAAATATCAAAGCCAGTAGCGCCACTATCAGAAACGATATGCAAAAACTTCAAAGATTAGGATACATATATCAACAACACTCAAGCGGTGGAAGAATTCCTACAGATTCCGCATTGAAGATCTATTTTCAAATGATAAAAGACGCCTACAACCAAGAGGATACACATATTGATATTCCAAAAAAGTACAAATTTTATGATTTAAATCTTATGTTTCAAAGCTTGAGTGAACTAATATCTAATACCTTGGAAGGTTTGGTGATTTTTGAATATCCCAATCCAAAGTATGTATATATAACAAGGGTAACAGTCACTCCCTTAATGGAGACAAACAACGTCATTACTATTTTAACAAATTTAGGCTTAGCTGTATCCAGGACGGTTGAAATATATGGTCTGCCACCTTCAAAGGAATTGGAAAATATTTTGAATAATGGTCTTGTTGGCAAATCTTTTCATACACTTTTCATGTTTCTTTCAGCTCCAAAATTTGAAACAGAAGATTTAAGAGTAACTAATTTCATAGAGATTTTGGGACATCTAACATCTGAGTTCAATAGAAAAAAATACATTATAAGTGGTCTTGAAAAAATTATCTCTCAATCTATTCCAGACTTGGAAGCTATTGAAGCGTTGGCTTCTATGGTTGAAAATGATACAATCAAAGAAGGAATATTTAAACTTTTAGATTTCACCGATGATATAGAAATATTATTTGGTGAAGATTTAAACTCTAAAGCTCTAAAAAAGATGGTGTTTTTCTACACTACTTACAAATTAAATGCCGACCCTCTTGGTAGAGTGCTGTTTATAACACAAAAATACTGTAATTATGAAAAAAATTACTATTTTTTGAGAGAGTATATTTCTAGACTCTCAGAGATTATATCAAAAAATTTATGAAATTAGTATATAATTTTGTTTATAGACTTAGTTTGTTGTAGTATACAAACGATGTTTTTAAATGATTTTGACTTTGAATTCGGGGTTTTTAAGGGGCTTGCCCCTTAACGGTTGGTGAAAGGGCGCAAACTTAAAAATAGTAATGATCAGTTTTTAGGAGGTGTTTTTTTGAAATGGAAGAAAGAAAAAAAACTGAAGAAATAACAGAACAAGAGGAACAACAAGAAATAAAAGAAAAAGAATTAAGTCAGGAAGATATCGAATCGTTGAAAGAGAAATTAGAAGAATTAGAAAAAGAAAATAATGAGTTAAAACACGAGTTGAAAAATCTAGAAAAAGAAAGAGATGAATTTAAAGAGTATTCTATATATCTTAAAACTAAATTTGAAGATTACAAAAATTTAGTGGAGAAAGAAAAAAAGCAGATAAAATTGAACACAACAAAAATGATAATAGAAAAATTACTTGTCCCATTTGAAAAGTTGAATCTTTCTTTGAATTACAAAGATGAACCCGAATTTGTTTCTGCTGTTGAGATGGTTTACAAAGATATGTTGAAAGTCTTTGACTCCTTGAAAATGAATTTTATAGTTCCGCAAAAAGGGGATCAATTTGATCCATTCGAACATGATGTTGTTGACAAATTTGAAACAAAAGAAGTGAACGAATACTGTATATACGATGTCCAATCCATCGGGTACAAATTGGAAGGTGAAGTAATAAAACCAGCAAGGGTTATAGTGGCTGTTAAACCGAAAGAGAACGCCTCGAGCGGGGTCAAGGAAAAAGTTGAAGACAAGAAAAACCCTTGTGACGAAAATGTTGATTCTGACGAACAAACTGCGGAAGGGATCGACTCAAAAGAAGGTGACAAATAATTATGGCGGAAAGAAAAGATTATTACAAAATCTTGGGAGTAGATAGAAACGCATCACAGGAAGAAATAAAAAAAGCCTATAGACAAAAAGTCAAAGAATGGCATCCTGATAGACACATTGAAAATAAAGAAGAAGCAGAGCGCAAATTTAAAGAAATTCAGGAGGCTTACGAAGTTTTAAGTGATCCACAAAAAAGGAAAGTGTACGATAGATTCGGCTTCGTACCAGAAGAAGGAACCGCCTATACAGGGCAAAGTAATCCAGGCGGTGGCATGGGTGATATTTTTGGAGATATATTCGGAGAAGGTTTTGGTGGAGGCACCGTTTCGGACTTTTTTGATATGATTTTTGGTACTGAAGGAAGCGGTAGTAGATCTTCCTCTAGGCGAAGAAACGTAGTCAAAGAACGTGGAGAGGATATTAATGTAGTAATCAGTTTAAAATTGGAAGAGATTATTTATGATGTTAAGAAAATTGTCGAATACAACAGGTACGAAGTATGTCAGCACTGTCATGGTACCGGGGCAGAAAACGGCACCAGTTTTGAAACTTGTCCAAGGTGTAACGGAAGAGGAGTTATTAGAGAGGAACAAAGAAGTTTTTTTGGAAGTTTTGTAAGGACTTATACATGTCCAACGTGTAACGGAGAAGGCAGAATAGTCAACCGTAGATGCCCTTACTGCGGTGGTAGCGGAAAAGTTTTGAAAAAAGAACGAATGGAAATTACGATACCTGCAGGAGTTCCAGATAACTATACCATGAGAATAAGAGATAAAGGAAATGCAGGTAAGAACGGAGGTCCAAATGGTGATTTAATTGTTCAAGTAAGAGTTCTTCCGCATGAAAGGTTTATCAGAAAAGGAGCAGATTTAGAAACAGAGATCACAATAAATTATTTGAAAGCAGTTTTGGGAGGAACCGTAAAAATTCCCACGTTAGAAGGAGATATAGAAGAAGAGTTGCCAGAAGGAACCAACCCTGGGACAATTTTACGGTTTAAAAATATGGGACTTCCAGAATTTGGTGGAGGTAAAAGAGGAGATTTATATGTCAAAATAAACGTAAAAATCAACAAACCATCGAGAAAAGAGCGGAAGATCCTTAGTCAACTTTTGGAAGAAACAAACGTTGAATAATTCATCTTGGGGGGTATGAAGATTGAAATTTAATATCTCTGATCAAAAAATAGTTATCAAAGATTATATAATTATTACGGTCGGTACTTTGATAACGGCTATAGGGCTAGTTCTTTTCATGATCCCTTACAATATTATTGCTGGTGGGGTTAGCGGATTGGCTATAATATTAAACAATTTTTTTGGTTGGTGGGTAGGGGTACAAATGTTCGCTTATAATTTGATTTTGTTCTTTTTAGGGTTTTGGTTACTAGGAATAGGTTTTGGAATAAAGAGCATTTATTCGGCTGCTTTGCTTTCCTTTTCCACTGATTTTTTTCAACATGGTTTAGGCTGGGATCAACTCATTCCTTCATTGATGAGAGAAACAGGAAACGCTGGTCTAGAAATGAGCTTATTGGCTGCATTTTACGGAGCCCTGATAGCTGGATTTGGCATGGGTTTAGTTATATGGAAAGGTGCAACTACCGGTGGAACAGATATAATCGCAATGATTTTCAACAAGTATTTCTCTTTAAGTGTGGGTACGGGTCTTATGATTGCTGATACTGTTATAACCGCATCTTCCATATTAATCAGTCCTTTATTACCAATGTATGGAATAATAGCAATTTTTGTAACTGCAAGGACTATAGATGGGGTGATAGAAGGATTTGAATCGACAAGGACGATTTTGGTTATCAGCGATCATTATGATAAAATTAAAGAAGATATATATAACAAATTAGATAGAGGAGTCACCTTTTTAAAAGGAGTTGGTAGTTACACTAATCAAGAAAAAAATATAGTAATGGTGACCATTTCAAGGTCCGAGATAGGTTTGCTTAAGAATATTGTAAAAGAGAGGGATAGTAACGCGTTTATTGTTATTTTGCCAAATAGTGAAGCCATAGGATATGGTTTCAAAAAAATATCTTAACAAGGAGATGATGGAAAGTGGATGACCCCGGTGGTTTGTGGGGCTCATTAATATTACTGGTTGTTCTTTTATCTTTGTCTGCTTTTTTTTCAGGTTCTGAAACTGCTTTGACTACAATAGGGAGATACAGGATAAGAGAACTGATCGATGAAGAAAAAAATGAGAAAAAAAGGAAAAAATACCAACATTTTGTTGAGAATCCGAATCATTATTTAACAACCATACTTATAATGAACAACCTTGTAAATATCTTAGCTACATCTACGGCGACAGCTTTTGCAGTCAGTTTAATGCCCTCTTCTCATAGCGGTGCCATTGGTTTAGTAACAGCTATAATGACCCTATTGATATTGATTTTTGGAGAAATAACACCCAAGGTATATGCAAGAGAAAATAGAGAGAAATACTTTAATTTTGCCTTTTTTACAATCTATTTTTTAAATCAACTATTAACACCCGTTGTGTGGTTACTTGTAAACATTACAAACGTGTTTATTAGGCTTTTTGGTGGTGAGACCATTACCAATGCTCCACCCCTGATCACAGAGGACGAAATAATTTCTTACTTGGACATAGGGCATGAAGAAGGGGTAATTGAGAAAAGTGAAAAGTACCTGATGCAAAGAAGTCTAGAGATGAAGGATACCTCTGTCAAAGAAATTATGACTCCAAGAGTTGATATATTAGCGATTGAGGATACAAAAACCATGGAAGAGTTGATAAAGATAATAAATGAAGAAGGGTACTCGAGGATTCCTGTTTTCAAGGAAACGTTGGACAATGTAATTGGCATAGTTTACGCAAAAGATATTTTCAAAAAGCTCGATGAGGTAAAAGATTTTACCAAACTGCAAAAATTAAGAGTTGTAGAAATTATGCATAAACCATTCTTTGTACCCATAACGATGAAAATAAGAGATGTTTTTAGGCTGTTTTTGAATAATCATACACATATGGCTATAGTCGTTGATGAATATGGAGGAACCGCTGGATTAGTTACTTTAGAAGATATAATAGAAGAAATGACCGGAGAGATTTTTGATGAGTACGATGACTACAGCGATGAAACTAATATAATAAGAGTAGCAGAAAATGTTATACTAGTTGATGGCACAACACCAATTAATGACGTTGAAAGAGAGTTGGATATAGAATTTCCAGAAACTGAGTTTGAAACCATTGGTGGATTTTTACTTGAAAGGTTCAAAAGATTTCCTAAATCTGGAGAAATATATTATATTGAAAATATTGAATTCGAAATTGTTTCAGTAACTATCAATAAGATAGATAAAGTTAAAATAACTGTACATCCAAAAATGCAAACAGACAACCAAGAAAGGGCTGAAAAAGATGAATGATAAAACTATAGTTGAAACGTTGTATGAAGAAGCTATGAAAACAAGAGAAAATGCATATGCTCCTTATTCTAATTTTAAAGTAGGTGCGAGTTTGTTATCGGATAACGGGGAAATATTTTCAGGTTGTAATGTGGAAAATGCTTCGTATGGATTATCTCTCTGTGCTGAAAGGAACGCAATATTTTCTGCTGTTGCCAAGGGCAAACGTGAATTCAAAGCCATGTTAGTCGTTGCAGAAGGAGAGGCACCTGTAAAACCATGTGGGGCATGTAGACAAGTAATGGCTGAGTTCGGGGATTTCGACGTTTATCTAGCAAATACCAAAGGGAAAATAGAAAAGACGAAAGTAAGTGAGTTACTGCCAAATGCCTTTAGCCCAAAAGATCTGTGAAATAGCTAAAAATTCATTAAATGGGCAGGTAGCTGGGCGAAGGGGTTAAAGATCCCTTTATCCTTTAGGGTGGGGAGCGGGCAAAAGGGGCGCTAATAAAGACTAAGCACAACGTAGAAAAAAGTTCGTCTTTTTTCAAAAATAAGATTTTGATTTTAAAATGGGTTCCAGGGCGGAGCCCTCCCCCTGGTGGGTTAGGGACCGCAGGTCCCTCCTTAGAAGGGTGGGGAGCGGGGTGAAAGGGCGCTATTATAAAGTTTTTGTGTTTCTAAAAACACCAAAATCAAAATATAGGAGTTTAACTAAAAATGGATTTAATAGAAAAAGAATTATCAAAAGAAGTGATCTTTAGAGGGAAAATCTTAGATCTAGAAAAATACCACGTTGAATTGCCCAATAAAAACACTTCAACCAGAGAAGTTGTCAACCATCCGGGGGCAGTAGCGATATTGCCGGTAGATGATGAAGGGAACATCTATCTTGTTAAACAATACAGATTCCCAATAAGAAAAGTATTAATAGAAATACCTGCAGGAAAGTTTGATTCCCCCAATGAGGACCCTTTGGAATGCGGTAAAAGGGAATTAGCAGAAGAAATAGGGAAGCAAGCAAATAAATGGATTGAATTAGGATACATATACACAACCCCGGGTTTTTCAAACGAAAAAATATATTTATATTTAGCAAAAGAATTAACTGAAGTAGGAGTCAATCCTGACGATGACGAGTTTGTTGAAATCTTAAAGGTAACCACAGATGAAATGAAAGAGATGATAAAAAAAGGCGAAATTACCGATTCAAAAAGTATTTGTGCTTTCTACAAATATTTACTTCTTTAATAAATGGGCATGCTGCGTGGCGAAGGGAAAGCCTTTTAAACTTCCTTAGATGGGTGGGCAGCGGGGCGAAGGGGCGCTAAAACAAATTTTAGAGTTTCTAAAAACAATAAAATCAAATAATTTTGGAGGACTAAACAATGATCTTAAACACTGTAAGAACAAGGTTTGCACCAAGTCCAACAGGATATCTCCACGTTGGTGGAGCTAGAACGGCACTTTTTAATTATCTCTTTTCCAAAAAAAATGAAGGAAAATTTATCTTAAGAATCGAAGATACAGACATAGAACGTTCAACAAAAGAATCTGAAGATCAACTTATAAACACTCTAAAATGGTTGAATTTGAATTGGGATGAAGGACCTATAATTGGCGGAGATTATGAACCTTATCGCCAAAGTGAAAGGTTAGAAATCTATCAACGAAGAGCAAAGGAACTAATAGAAAAAGATAAAGCATACGAGGCATATATCTCACCAGAAGAGATAGAAGAGGTAAAAAATCAGTTAATAAGCGAAGGTAAACCACCACATTATACCTATGATTTGATTTCAAAGTACAACACAAAGGAAAGAATTGAACAGTACAATAATAAAGGTTTAAATCCCGTTGTTTTTTTGAAGATGCCTCAAAAAGATTATGAACTCGACGATAAAATAAAGGGTAAAGTCATCTTTAAGAAAGGTGCTATAGGAGATTTTATAATTCTGAGAAGTAATGGTATACCTACATACAATTTTGCTGTCGTTGTAGACGATATCGAAATGAAAATCACCCATGTTATCAGGGGGGACGATCATTTACCAAACACTTTGAGACAAATGGCAATTTATGAGGCTTTTGAGGTGGAACCCCCAATATTTGCTCATGTTTCTATGATCTTGGGACCAGACGGTAAAAAATTATCCAAAAGACATGGAGCTACCTCTGTCGAAGAGTTTATGGTTCAGGGATACTTGCCTGAAGCTGTTGACAATTATCTAGCACTGCTTGGTTGGTCTCATCCTGAGGGTAAAGAAATATTGCCTCTCTCTGAAATAATTGATAATTTTACCTTGGATAGGGTCAATTCGAGCCCTGCATTATTCGATGAGAAAAAATTAAAGTGGATGAACGGGCAGTATCTAAGAAACAAATCTCTGGAAGAAATTTATCAACTCGCAGAACCTTTTGTGACTGGATCAAAACTTCTAAGCAAAGAACAATATGAAGTAAACAAAAAATGGGTTATTAAAGCTTTAGAAACTATTCTTTCTTCTGTTGAAATATTGAGCGAAATACCTGAAAAAATGGAAGTTTTTTTAAAAGATGTATATCCAGATACAAACGATCCTGAATTTAAAGAATACTTTGATAAAAGAGGAGTAAAAGAAGCTATCAATTTGATTTATAAGTATTTCAATGAAGATGACAGATGGGATACACAAACTATAACAGAGAATTTAAAGAATGCTATGAACGAAGCCAATCCTCAAAAGAAACCATTTTACATGTCTTTAAGAAAAATTTTAACGGATTCATTTCATGGACCCGATTTGATAAATACGATATTTTTATTAGGTAGGAATACTGTTTTGGAAAGACTTCAAAGGGTGACCGAGATTTGAAAAGATTTCCTAAAATTAAAATATACGATACTTTAAGTGGACAAGTAGTTGATTTAGTACCGGTGAAAGAAGGCGAAATAAAGATTTATCTTTGTGGACCAACAGTCTACAACTTGTTACACATTGGCAATGCAAGACCTATTATAATATTCGATGCCTTTAGACGTTTTTTGGAATATATTGGTTACAAAGTTACATTAGTACAGAACTTCACTGATATAGACGATAAGATCATTGAACAAGCAAAAAAAGAGAACTTACCTTTCGAAGAGGTAGGTAAAAGATATATAATTGAATACTGGAGAGATATGACAGCTCTTAAAGTGAGGGCTTTTAATTTTCATCCAAAAACTACCAACTATGTTAATGAAATTATTTCTTATATAAAAGAACTTGAAGAAAAAGGCTATGCTTATAAGGCTGAAAATGGAGATGTTTACTTTGAAGTGGGAAAATTTTCAAGATATGGAGAGTTATCCCACAGAAAGATTGAAGATATGAAAGTAGGGGTTAGGGTAGAAGTCTCCGAATACAAAAAAAATCCTTTGGACTTTGCCCTATGGAAGGCTTCAAAAGAAGGGGAACCATTTTGGGAAAGTCCATGGGGAAAAGGTCGCCCAGGGTGGCACATAGAATGTTCTGTTATGTCGTCTGAAATATTAGGCGACACCTTCGATATTCATGCGGGAGGTAACGATCTCATCTTTCCTCATCACGAGAACGAAAGAGCCCAAGCTATAGCAAAAAGTGGTAAGGATTTTGCAAAATACTGGATGCACAACGGAATGATTCGTATGGCACAAGATAAGATGTCAAAATCCTTAGGGAACGTTTGGTATTTAAGAGACCTTTTGAAAAAATTTGATTCGGATGTCTTAAAAATTTTTATACTCAGCAAGCATTATCGTATACCTATAGACGTAAGTGAAGAATTGCTTCGTAACCAAGAGGTATCGGTTAATAGAATTAAAGAATCTTTGAATGACGCTGAAGCTTTCTTTAACGGAAAAGTCCCTTATCCTCGGGAAATGAATTGTTTTAAGGAAGAAGAAAAGTATCTCATTAGTAGCCTCTCAAATGATTTTGATACACCATCAGTTGTGGCAAGAATTTTCGAATTATCAAGAGATTTAAACAAAGCGTTAAATTCACGTGATGAAGAAACAATAAAAAATAATTATTATATAATAAGAAATATTTACGGGAGTGTCCTGGGGGTTTTTGAAACTAACGAACAAATACAGAAGAACAATGTAGAATTAAATCAACTAATGGAAATCATTCTAAACGTAAGATCTGCTCTTAGAGAAGAAAAGTTATACAATCTTTCAGACTATATACGGGATAACTTAAGCAAAATTGGCATAGAAATAAAAGATACCCCTGAAGGAACAAAATGGTCTTAGAACTGGAGGTGTTCTCAAATAGACGTTAATATAATAAACTCAGTACTCGCCTCCCTCAAAAACACCTTTAAAATAATCACAAAGATGGATATACAATTGCAAAAGCCATATGTCGTTAAAGAAATTGAAAAACACTATGATGTGATTACTAATATTGGTTTTACCGGTGAACTTGAAGGGAACATTCTCTATTCTTTTTCCGAGAATGTCGCGAAGGATATAGTCAACAACATGATGGATGGTATTATGAAAATAGATGAAATTAATGATATGGCGATTAGTGCAATAGGGGAACTAGGTAACATGGTTTCTGGATCCATTGGTACTAATCTTGAAAAATATGGTTATAATATAATTGTAACACCTCCGTCCGTATTTACTGGTAAGATTGTAAAAGTGAATTCTAAAGGTGTCATAATAGAATTTCCAGTTTACGTTTCTGGCGACAACGAGATGGATTTGTACTTTATTTACAGAGAAATATACAAGAATTCTTAGTAAGGAAAATTGTTTTTGCCTTCATAAAATAGTTATAAAATTTCAAAATTTCTAAAAACAGAAAAAAGTATAGGCTAAGGAGGAATATAGATGGCAAGAAAATGTGAAATTTGCGGAAAAAGTCCTGCAACAGGAAACACCGTTGCTAAATCAAAAGTAACAACAAGAAGGGTATGGAAGCCCAATCTTCAAAAGATAAGAGTAGTAACAGACGAAGGTACAGTAAGAAGAATGTATGTTTGTACGAAATGTTTAAAATCAGGAAAAGTTCAAAAAGCTTAAGTAAAAAATCGGTCTAAAAGAAGACCGATTTTATTTTGCATAATTTGGCGTGCCTGGCCGGATTTGAACCGGCAACCTCCGGATCCGCAGTCCAACGCTCTATCCAATTGAGCTACAGGCACTTTATAACAATAATTGATAAAAAATGGCGGAGAGGGAGGGATTCGAACCCTCGGTAGAGTCACCTCTACACTTGCTTAGCAGGCAAGCGCCTTCGGCCACTCGGCCACCTCTCCGTGATTTTTGTTTCTTATTCAACCCTGAAATATTATAGCATTGATATTCTCACCTGTCAAGGAAACATTTCATTTCTTAGCTTTTTTCATCTCATACATCTTATTATCAGCTTCTTTTATTAATGATTCAAGGTTTATATCCTTTTGAAAATCTTTATATTCCGAAACACCGTAACTTAAATTAATCCTCACATTACCATCCACTTTTACCTCTTTGAGTTGCCTTAAAATTCTTTGAAAAATTTTGTGAACATCGATTTCTTCCGCATTTGGAAGGCCTAAAACGAATTCGTCCCCACCTACTCGTATTATCAAATCTGATTCTCTTAAGGTATTTTTTAAAACATCAGTTACCTTTCTTAGAATGTAATCTCCTGCATCGTGGCCGTAATTGTCGTTTATGTATTTAAGATTGTCAATATCAATAAAAACAACAGACAAAGGCTCTTGTCTTCTTTTGGCAAGTTGAAAATATTTTTCTAAAGCATAAAAACCCGCTCTTCTGTTGTAAGAACCAGTTAAATCATCGAAAGTTGCGTATTTTTTAAGTATTTCTTCAAGTTTTTTCTTTTCAGTAATGTCTGTTATGACCAAGATAATTCTACTCACATCAACTTCTTCATACGTTACACCCGTTATTAAAACTGGGACTTTGTCACCGCTTTTCGTAACTAAGTTAGATTCGAAAGAAATTGCATTATTGGTGCTTCTTTTTAAATTTTTCATATTTTCATTAAAACTTTCCCAATCCCTTTGATCTAAAACTTTTTTCAAATCTAAAATTCCGTCATCAAACTCAACCATTTTGTAGAATGATTTATTAGCATATTTAACCTCTAAATCAAAATCTAATAAAACCAGACCTTGTCCCATGTTTTCAACGACTTTTTCAATAAAATCTTTCTCTTTCTTCATTTCGTCGACTTTCTTCTTGTTTTCAGTTATTTCTAAATAAGCTCCAACCATATTCAAAGGCAGCCCAAACTTGTTTCGTTCTAAAACTTTACCCCTTGAAAGAAACCATTTATCATTATTGTTCACATCTTTTATGCGGTACGTTCCTTCAAATTTACTTGCTTTGGTTAAAAAATGTTCTCTTATATTTTTTATTAATGTTTCAGTATCTTCCTTATTGATCGACTCTTCAAATTTGCTCCATTTGCCTTCAAAAGGGTCTGTATTGGTTCCTAAGATTTCTTTGTATCTTTCGTCATAACTGAATTTACCACAGTTTACATCCCATTCCCAAATTCCTATTTGAGAAACTTCTAAAGCTTTTAGAATAATTTCTTGGTTTTTTTGAATGATTTCAATCTCTTTTTTGTATTTTTCACTTTCGCTTAAATCCTTTCCAATTAATATGTAAAGGTTTTCATCGTTTATATGAAAGGTTTCTAATTTGAATTCAATAGGTATTTTTTCTCCATTTCCGTTGGGAAAGTATGATTTAAAAATCAACAACTTGTTCTGATTTTGCCTTCTAAAGAAATATTCGATCTGTTTCTTAACGTGAACCTCAAAAAAAGTTATGACATCTTTACCGATAAAATCTTTTTTTGAAAAACCGAAATTATTTATCTTTTTGTTGACAAAAACAATTTTTCTAAAACAATCCATAATAAGTATGAGGTCGTTCAAGTCATCTAGAATGTAAGAAGGAAAGTTCTCTTCGTTAAATTCGAAGGTTTCGTTTTTTGATTCTTCTAACTTTTTTTGAAGTTGAGACAGTATGAAGTCTTTCTCTACCCCTGTAAGTTTTTCGTAGTTCTCGTTAATTTCATTCACCCCTTATCATCCTTATTCTACTTTAACTATAGAATATGTGAAACCTTTTTCATTTAAAAGATTATTAATCTTTTTAACGACAATCTCTCTACTATCAGAAAGGTTTTTAATTCCTCGAAATAAAATATATATATCTTGAGAATTATAACTTATTAAATCTTCTTGCCTGACGATCTTTTTTATTTCATTAATTAATTTGTCGTCAAAAGAAGAATGCATTTTAATCTCCACTAATAGGTGATCTTTATCTCTTTTAATTTTCTCAAGTTCAAGAACTATATCAAATAATTCTGACGACAAAAGGTTACCATTTTTTTCGTAAAATGCTGTTAATTCTCCATTATTCGCGCTGGGTGGAGAGAATGGAAATTCTTTTGCATGACCAAAAATATCTTTGTATTCGTTGAATAAACCTCTAGCTTTTTCAAGTTCATTGTTTTCTGTGTAGAATTTAATCAATCTTAACCAACTATCTTCTCTTTGTGAATAATAAAAAGCTTTTTGAAAATAATAATGCGCATCTATTGGGTTATTCATTTTTTGGTGAATATTGCCCATTTCAATTAACATATCAACGTATATACGTTTTAAATATTCCCTTTTTTCTCTTACCCATTCTTCGTGAACGTTTTCTTGTAATAACTCACCTTTGTATAAACTAACCGCCTTTGAGAATAAAAACAAACGTCTATTGATTTCTTTCTCTTTAAACCCTTCATCGCTTAAGGCTAAAAATTCTTCAAAATCTATATATATGTCTTTTGATTTTGAAAACGTGCAAAAATCCTCTTGTAGAGTTAATTCATCGCTACTAAGTCCTAAATTTTTTCTAATATAATAGAGTGTGGTATTTAAATTTTGTCTGGCACTTTCATCGTCGAAACCGGGCCAAAAGAGATCGTACAAATCAAAAACGGAAACCTTTTGGCCTCTGTTGAGAATAAGATATTTTAGAATTTCTCTAGCTTTTCTTGACTTTAAATTTTCTATTGGATTGTCATCAAGAAAAATTTGAAAATCCCCTAACATATAAATATTTAACATAAGGTATGCTCCTTTAATAATCAATCCATTAATATTTTAGCACTTTCGATAATAAACCAAAAAATATTAATGTTTTTAAAGCGATCAATATCTACTAAAATTCATAGAAGGAGGTTAAAGAAAAAGAAAATGTGTTAGAAACAAAGTTATAACCACCTAAGGTCTCAAATTTAAAATTTGATATCTGATTCGAAATGCCTCCTGTTAAGGAGAAGTCATACTGATTTTCTAAATAACTCAAATCTAAGCCAACAAAAAAGTTGTTGTTCATATTTTCAGTCAATTTTTTGAGCTCTCTTCCAAGATAAAATCCAAGATCTTCAAAATTCAAAGCCCGTCCTATTTTCTCTCCTAAATAAAAACCTTGTTCTTCATTAGTAAGTGTATCCTTTAAATCGACGATTTTAAACGTAGGGAAGTTTTCGGTAACTGTGAATGCAAAATCACCTTTGAAATCAAGGCTGTTATTGGAAAATGTGTAAGGTACAAAAATTCCATCGAATTCAAACGAGTCAATATAGGTTTTGTCGTTCAAAAACAGATAAAAGGTATCGTTTTGATAGTTAGCACCAACTTTCATTCCATTAAAAATAACTCCTAAGTAATATCCCCCATTTTTGTAATCAAGTAAGTTACTCATGCCAAAGAAAACTAAATCATTTAATTCCACTTCTGTTTCGGTAATGAACTCATCTTCATAATAAGAAAATTGGTTGTAATAAGTTTTAAAGATAATTTTATTATTTTTTGAAGTTACTTCTTGATCTCTGAACTCTAACTTTTCAACGTTGTTAACTTGGAGATAGATATCCAAAGTCTTTTCTTCGTCGCCTTCTAAATAATAAATCGAGGTAACATAGTTTTTCTTGTTTTTTGAGAGGTCGATAGTATTTTCAAAGTGCATATTTACACTGTCTATAATAATTTTTGTTCTAACCTTATCTCCCAAGTCATTGAGAGGAGTGATTCCGAAAGTAGCATCAATATTGCCTTTCGAAACAAAATTAAAAGTGTAACCTTGAATAACAGCCACATTACCCAAAAGAGTTTCACTTCTGCTATCATTCTTCAAAACAGAGTAAATTGAGTAATTATACATTTGAGAGCTTTGTGAAAACGCAAAAATTTGAAACATCAAAACGAAGAGTGTTAAAAGATAGAGATATTTTTTCAATTTTGATCAACCCCTTCAAAGGTTGGGGTAGCAGTTAAAAATATCATCATCCGTTTGCTCTCATCAATGTTTTGGTTATCACCGAATAAAAATCTAAGAAATGGAAGATCTTTCAACAAAGTTGTTCCCCCATTTTTTGAATAAAGTTGACTCAAATCTAAATCAGCAATTAGCAAAATTTCGTTGGGGTTTAAATTCACTTTAGTCTCCAACTCCGATTCTGAAAGTAAATAGCTATCATTTGTGACTTCCATTAAGTTTGTTGTTTTTGTCCTAAAAGAAATTTGAAGTATTTGATTCATCATAGTTGGGGTCATTTCTATTTCTATTCCACTTTCAATATTTCGGAATTCGTTTCTGTAGGTAGTAAAAACGATACTCTCTAGATTCTTCAAACTTAATAACGCTGGTTCTCCTGGTAAAACGTTGACAACCTGTTTAGTAACTAAATTTGCGGTTTCGTTCTTTTCGTACATCTCTATTTCAGCTTCAAAAAGATCTTGTACAGAAAATCCAATTGCAGGACTCGTAAAAGAAAAACTGTTAATCATACCTTCTTGGTTTATATTGAACACATTGCCCTTTATCAAATCAGAGTACCTTTCATTTGTTTCAACGATATAAACGGTTAATTCAATATATGGTTCACTCTTATCCAACTTGTCAACCAGATCTTTTATATAATCTATTGTATTTTGTGGAGCATATACAACCAATTGGTTAGTTTCTTCGTTAGTTTTTATGTATTGGTGTAGATTTTCGGGAATCAAATTTAAAAATTTTTCCACCGAAATATAATTCAAAGAAAACACTTGCATTTCAGCTAAGTTCAAAAAATTATGACTTTGAGGATCGGCTAATCCCACAAAGTAAACATTTTCATCAATTTTTTTGTAAGAGTAGCCACCGGGAAGTAGAAGTATATTCAACGCTTTTTCTAAATCCACTTCTACAAAGTCTGCTGTGACCAAGCCACTCACGTATTGATCGGTTAAAATCGTTACCCCCGTTTGAAGAGAGATTTCGTTCAAAGCCTCTATTAAATCAGTGTTGTAAAAAGTTGCCGTCACTTTTGGGGCGGTACTTTCTTGAGAGAAGGCTAATAAACACATAAGTGATAAAATAACAAAAGAAATTGATCTTTTTAATATTTTTTTTATCACATTAACTCCCCCTCGAAGGCTTTTAACCTTTGTTCGTTGTTATAAATAGTGAGGATGTATCTATAACCATTCTCTTCTAAAATAGGTACTTCGCCAATCAACATCGTTTCTTGGCTAGGAACTAACCACTCTTGAGTAGATGGAAGAAGACTGTAAACACCTATGCTCACACCATCACTGTCTAAAATACTCAAACTTCCTTTAGGAATTATGTATCTCTCCCCCGTATTTTTGATCAAGGCACTAAAAATTCCGCTACCTTCTATTTTTTCATAGTTTGAGCTCACTAACTCAACATCATAATTTACTTCGCCTATAATCGTTTCAACGTTGACTTTTTTCTGAGATAAAAATTTTCCCGATTCATCGTAGGCATTTAGAAAGATTTTGCCGTAGTAAGCACCATTTTCGACTTCTTTTGGTACGTTTATTGAAAGTATAACTCTTGAGGTTCGTTGAGCATTAACTGTAAAAGATGACGGAGACCTCAAAGTGATCCATGATAGCAAGGATCTATCTTTAGGTAAACTCGCAAATTCTTCTCCACCAACTTGTACCGTGACGTTTTGATTAGACATATTTTGTAGATTTATAACAAAGGTTTTAACAGCACCAGCGTAAAGCTCATGACTGAACTCTGTATTGTCTAATATAAGCGCAAGTTCCGTTGGAGGAGTGAAATTAAAACCTTCTTCAGGAACGTTTATATCGTATGTAAACACTCTTTGCCTGTTGGAGTAGTTAACAAAGAGGTTTACCTTGTAATCTCCAGGAGCTAACAGGTAGGTGGGTTTACCTGAAAATACAACTTTGTTCCCTTTTAATACTCTTTGGGTGGTTATATTGTTTTTTTCCATGTAAGAAGATTTTAAGGGCAATCTTTCTATCATCATACCAGATTTATCTCTCAAAATAGCTTCAGCAGAAATTACTAGGTCATAACTTGAGCCATTAGAGATGGTAGCTTCGATTACTGGTTTGCCTTCTCCATCTGGAACGACCTTCACATCTTCAACTTCCACCATTGTTATGACAGTTCCTTGCACATGAACTGTGATTCTTATAGCGTATCTAATAATTATTCCTATCGTTCCACTAGTTTCAACTTCTGGGGTAATCATAAGGATAAAATTGTAAGTTCCAAAAGGAGCGTTTGAGGGGATATTGACACCGACTTCAACTGGTGTCGTTGATCGAGGGGAAACGGTAATGGAGTTTGGAAATTCGATCCAATTTGAATAGAGAAAGTTATCTGGAGTTGCTTCTACATAATCAAAATTTCCATCAAAGTCCTGACTCAGTAGGTAAAGCTCTATATTGACGTTTTGTGTAGTGTTACCTCCAATGACGTTTATAGTGGCAATGAATTCTTCCCCTGCCCTGACGTCTTTTTCAACGGACAAAGGCGAAACTGTTATCTGAGTGAAAGAAAAAGTTGTAAAAAGTAAAAAAACAATAGATAGAATATAAAATTTCTTCATGATTATTACCTATCCCCTTTTTTTGTTTCTATTATAACACAATTAAAATTTATTGAATCTTTAATAATTATATTCACTAAAATACGTTCTACCTAAATATTAATAAAATTACCCCTTTTTATGTGCTTTAGAAGCAAAAAGGGGTAATTGAAAAATATGGGATATTATTAATAAATGTTCTTTAAAAACTCTTAAATTGAGGCTATGGTAAAGGTTACATCGGCGATTTTTGTATTTGTAGGAAGTGCACCTAGATTTAAGTTACCTAGAACATCAAGTGTTGCAGAAACATCGAAGACCACATTTCCTGCTCCTCCAAAACCAGCTGCGTTGTTAGTGTTTATGGTAATTAGTAGTAAGCTAGTCCATGAAGAATAACCAGTCACTGGAGTTATACTAGAAGAAACACTATAATTAACATTTGCCTCTGCTAAGAGCTTTACAGTATCTGTAGGATTTGCAGGATTTGCTGGATCAAATACTAAATCGAACTGGGAATCAGGACTTGTAGTATCTACTGTCAATCTGACAAATGCTGGAACATTCAAAAAAACTGGAACGTTAACAGTATCAGAAACTTGTGCCAAACCTGAAACTGAAATCAACATCACCATCATCAAAACTGCCAAACTTAAAACTTTTTTCATAATTTTCCACCCCTTTTAAAATTTTCGTTTTATTTGAATTATCTTTATTTTACTTTTCTAATTTAATTATACTTACTATAATAAAACAACAATAATTTTTAATAAAAATCCAATCAAAATTTATGTTACAACTTCAGTTGCTAGAAACTGTTATTTGAATATTCCCAATTTGACCTTCCATAAAGGTGTATATAAGTCCTTCCAACAGGCCTACATCCAGCTGAAAAGTTAAAATATAATTGTGGATTCCAGGAGTTCCTCCAGTGCCTGACAGTAGCAAATCATAAGAACCTAGTATCAAATATTGCTGCCACCCAGGTAGCGAGCTAAGTACCGTAAAATTAGCTGTTAAATTATAATTTATGTTAGATTCAACATTAAAAGTTAAACTGTCTTCTACTATGTCGCCCCAATTGGCAACTGTAGCATACAAGTCTAAACGTGAATCGCTAAGGTTGGTAATTTTCAAGTATTCAGGTACGGCTAAATATATAGGGACAGTGGTCTCTTTGCTTATAGCAAATGAGGTTGATGAAATGATAATTATGAAAGAAAAAATTAATGTATATTTTAATTTTTGAATCATTTACCCTCACGCCCTGACTTCATTTTTTATAAAACTAATTCTGTTTTAATTATACTCGGGCTAATAAGATAGCAATTAATTTCAATAAAATTTCAATAAGAATTTTGAAGAAAAACAGTAAGAAGAAAATAAAAAATAAGAAAAAGATTCAGGAAGGTATCAAGAGGACGAAAGAGTAATGTAAACATCACCTATATGGATAATTTCATTGACCGTGAGCACCTCATTTTCAAAAAGGGATAGTATTTGCTCACGTTTGTCATTCCACAAATCAGCAAAATCTGCCTTTATTTCAATATCAAAATCGGTATTACCATTCTCTACGGATATTACTTCGTCACTTTGTAATATAATATAATCTTCCAAAAAGTTGTAACTGTCAAAAATATCCAATGAAAGATAAATATCGTACTTTGGCAAAGTTGATTCAATGTGCGCGGGAACTGAGGAAATAACATTATTCTGAGGATTGGCAAGGTCAAAAGTTAGTTGAATTGTGCCTTCTCCTCCGACGATGAAGTTTATAACAGGTTCAGGCACCTTAAAGTAAATAGGAACAGCCAAATAACTAAAATACCCACCCTCCATAGGGATAGAAACTACAACATCCCCCACGTGAAGTCCCTCTTCAGGGAAGCCAGCCTGGACAAATTTTTCTTGTAATAAACTTCCATAATTTTTGAATAGGTTACCTAAATTAGAGCCAACTGTTATGTCGAACTCTACATTAGGATTATTTAAATACGTATTTGGAGAACCTAAAAATTGCAAATAGCTACCTTCAGATAGAAAATCAAACCCATCTAATAACTCTACACCAACGTAAACATGAAGGGGAGGCAAGTTAGACTTGAGGGATACATTAGAGGATTTTTGATCATACCACTTCCCACTACCTGGATAAGGTGGGGTGAATTCAAAGACTATATCGTTTGAAACGTTATAGTCGACAAAAAAGTTGTCAACTACGAAATAAACATCAATAAAATCTAACTGTTCCCCAGTAGAGTCTAAAAGCAAAACTTCTCCTATTTTTGTCCCTGAAGAAGATAAAAGTCCATTCTGAAACATAGCCAGAATTTTTTGGTTATTGTTTTGCCATAATGGTTGGATATTAAACCCTAGTTGTAATGTATAAGTACTTCCGCTTCCCCAACTTGAAAGGTTAAAATAACTATGAAAGAATTGGTAATTACTATCTAGTTGTAATTCTACCCGATAAACGTTGGACAGGTTAAGAAAAATTTGAGTTTGCTGATAGTTGTAATTGTCTAAATCCAATTTAAATTCGAAATAATTATTTGCTGAAAATATGCTCACAGTTAAGAATAAGAAAGTTATAAAGACAATCATTTTCTTCATTTTAATCACTTCCTAATATTTTTCTTTAATTATACATTATTTTTTATAAATAATTTTAATTATTTCAATAAAAATTCAATAAAAATGATTATAATTCGCTTTTAATCGTACTAAAAAAAATAATAAAAGACTTGACATTTTTATTTTTATTTAGTATAATTTTATTAGACTTTTATTAGAGGTGGTGAATGTAATGAAAAAGATTATTTTTATAACAATAATAATGTTGTTGGTTTTAAATATCAGTGTTATTTCTTTTTCTCAAACTTCTGATGGTGTTAATATCCCTGTCTATATTAGTGTTTCTAGTTATGCAGCGATTGACTCTGTTGATAAAGAAAGTTTAGATTATGAATTGGATTTGTCATCTCCTGAAAACAAAAGTGAAGAGGTTAACGTAAAAATAGTAGCAAATACCGCTTTTGAACTCATGGTTGAATTTGACGTCGAAGAAAGCAGTTTTAATGAAAATACTCAAGCATTGTTAGAATTGTTGAATAGTAGCTTTAATTATTCTGTTGATAGTAACGATTCATCGTATGGAGTTATTGAAAAAACCGTTCAAGTAGGATTCAATTTTCAACAGGTGCTCGCTAGCAATCCTGAGATGAGAGAATTGCTTTTAAAAAATGGAGAATATAATGGTAAGGTTGGTAATTTTGTTTTCACAGTTTCCCCCGCAGTTTAAAGACAATTATGCGCCCCTTATTTGCATAGTGCAGCAAATGCTCGAGAGGTAGGTTAATTCCTGCCTCTCTTTTTATTATTGAAAAATTAACAATTATTTTGTATTTGATAAACGTTTTTGAAGTAAAATAAAACGGCTGAGGTGAGAATAATGTTTAACGAAGAACTGAAAAATAAAAACCTTATAGTTGAATTAGAATCTTTTGAAAAGATATTAGAAAGAGAGATCATCATCAGAAACTGGAAAGAAATTGAACTACCTTCTGAAAAGGCGAAGATACTTGCCCCAATAGATGTAAATGTTTCTTTGGAGAAAGGCGACAGTCAAGTATTGGTAAACGGTAAAATTGAAACTATGGTTCAGCTTCATTGTTCGAGATGTTTGAAACCTATAGAGTATTGGATCGATGAAAGTTTTGAAGCCGTATATATGAGTAGGAGTTTTGAAAAGTATTTATCGAAAACTGAACGTTTAAAAACGTTAGACAATCTCATTTACTATGATGGTCAAACAATAGATTTGACAAATCGAGTAATAGAGACTATAATATTAGCAGTGCCAGAAGTTCCACTGTGTAAAGAAGATTGCAAAGGGCTATGTCCTATCTGTGGAATTGATTTGAACGAAAATCCAGAGCATTCTTGTGAAACAGAGGATATTGACCCACGTTTTGTAATGCTAAAAAAGTTGTTGGATAATGAAAAATCAAATTAATACAAAATACCAAAGGGGGTAACATAGATGGCAACACCAAAACAAAAAGCTTCAAGAGGTCAAACACATTCTAGAAGAGCGAAATTTTACTCTGCATACAAGATCAATGTTGTAAAATGTCCGAAGTGCGGAGAGCCAAAATTACCACACCGCGTTTGTTTGAATTGTGGATACTATGGTGACAAACAAATCTTAGAAATAGGTGAATGAGCCTATGGATAGTGTAAAAATAGGTATCGATCTATACGGCGGTGATAATGCGCCCAGTTCTGTTGTTGAGGGCGCACTTTTTGCTTTAAAGAATAAGTTTCTTTCTCCAGACGAATTGGTTATAGTGGGAAACGAAATTTCAAAGGAAGATTTAGATAAAATATCGAATTTAAAGATTGTGCCAGCTAAAAATTTGGTTAGTAACGAGACAAAACCAACGGAAGTTTTGAAAATGAAAGAATCTTCGATGTACCTAGGCTGCGAAATGTTGAAAAATAACGAATTAAATGCTTTTGTGAGTGCAGGTAACACTGGTGCATTACTATCAAGCGGTACATTTGTTGCAGGTAGACTACCTGGTATAAAAAGGCCTGCCTTGGTTTTAGCCCTTCCTTCTAAATCCAATAAACCAAAAATTTTGGTGGATGCAGGAGCAAACGCTGAAGTAAAGGCTGAACATTTTTATGATTTTGCAAGGGAGGGAATAGCTTACGCTAAATTTTTGAATCTTGAAAATCCAAGGGTTGGGATTTTAAATATCGGTTCTGAAGACGAAAAGGGAAATTCAATTGTTAGAGAAGCTTCTAATTTGTTGAAAGAAGAAAAGAAGTTTAATTATGTTGGCTATGTAGAAGCACGTGAGTTGTTTGATGATACGTGTGATATAATAGTTACAGACGGATTCACCGGTAACAACGTTTTAAAAACTATGGAAGGTACAGCTTATTTCATCCTTCATGAATTGAAAGAAACGATTAAAAAAGGTGGGTTATTCACAAAATTAGGGGCCTTGTTTCTAAGAGGTTCTTTGAAATCTTTAGTCAATAAAATTGATTATAGGAGTTACGGAGGGACATTCTTTTTGGGGGTCAATGGTGTTTTAGTTAAGGCGCATGGGTCTTCAGACGCTGAAGCAATAGCTAATGCATTGTACGTGGCTTACCGTGCCGCCAAATTTGACTTGATCGAAAAGATTGAGATTTAAAAGGGGGTTTAACAATTGTGTGGGATAGTAGGGTTTGTTTCCGATAGAAAAGTGAAAGTTGAAGATCTTATTTCTGGATTAAAAAAACTTGAGTATCGAGGATACGATTCCGCAGGTTTAGCTTACAATGTGAATAATTCTATAAAATACCTAAAAATGCCGGGAAGAATAAGCGAGATTGAAAAATTACTACTAAATGAAGGTTTAATGAAAGAAAGTTTTTATTCTGGAATAGCCCACACAAGATGGGCAACGCACGGCGTTGTTTCAGAACAAAATTCCCATCCACATTTGGATTGTAAAGAAGAGTTAGCCGTTGTACATAACGGCATCATAGAGAACTTTCAAGAGTTGAAAACGGAGCTTGAAGTTAAGGGCCATATCTTCAAATCAGAAACGGATTCAGAAGTTATCGCTCATTTGATAGAAGATAAGTACAATGGAGATCTTTTTGATTCTGTTTTAAAAGCTTTAGAAGAACTCGAAGGTGCGTATGCTATTGCTGTTGTTCATAAAGACAAACCCGATCAAATAGTTGCTGCAAGAAAAGGCAGTCCTTTAGTGATTGCAAGTAATAATAGTATTAGTATGTTAGCTTCAGATGTTACTCCTTTACTGAAGTATTCAAAAGAGATGAATTTTTTGAATGATGGAGAGGTAGCTATTTTAACTCCTAAAGGTTACTCTTTATTTAACTTAGATGGTGTCCCTCTTGAGAGAAAACCAATACTTATAACCTGGGATGAGTCGCTGGCAGAAAAATCAGGATATCCGCATTTCATGTTGAAAGAAATCTTTGAGCAACCGATAGCTTTAGAATCCGTTCTGGTTGGTCGATTAAAAGATGGGAAACCACAGATAAAAGAAGTACGATCTTTAGAAGGTTTTGTTAAGAACCAAATGAAAAAAGTATATGTGGTTGCATGCGGTACGAGTTATCATGCTGGTTTAGCTGCAAAATACTTCATGAATAGATATTCAGATATTGATTTTGACATTGAGGTTGCATCAGAGTTCAGATACATGAATCCGGCGATAGATGGTAATACTTTGGTGTTGGCTATCTCTCAATCTGGGGAGACTATAGATACGTTAGAAGGTGTCAGATTAGCAAAGAAAAAAGGTGCATATGTATTAGCTATAAGTAACGTAGTTGGGTCAACTATTCCGAGAGAATCTGACGCAGTCCTTTATCTCAACACTGGTCCAGAGATAGGGGTTGCTGCAACGAAAACTTATACGGCACAGATAGCTTTGCTTTACACCTTAGCTTCCCAACTCATCCGTTGGAGAGGTTACAAAAACGAAGAGTTGGATGAAATTATGAGAACCATCGAAAAAATGCCAGAATTATTTAAAATGATCTTGAATGAAACAAACGGTCACATGATGGAATTGGTAAAGAAGTATAAAAACTTCAAAGACATGATGTACATTGGTAGAGTTTTTGGTTTTCCCGCAGCTTTGGAAGGTGCTTTAAAATTAAAAGAGATCAGTTATATCAATGCGATCGCCTATCAAGCAGGAGAATTAAAACATGGGCCAATAGCACTATTAGATGATAATTTTCCAGTCTTTGCGATAGTTCCTTCAGGGAAGTTAAGAGAAAAAATGATTTCAAACATTATGGAAGTAAAAGCGCGTGGCGCAAGGGTTATAGCTTTAACCCCAAAAGATGATCTACAAACGAAAAAAATATGTGATGATTACATCGATGTGCCTACTGTTCTGGAACCTTTAATACCGTTGGTAGTAGCTCCTATTACTCAATTGTTCGCTTATTACACAGCGGTGCAAAAAGGTTTGGACCCAGATAAACCGAGAAACTTGGCAAAAAGTGTCACGGTCGAATAATTTGGCCAATTGTGGGGCGGGCAGCGGGGCAAAACATTGATTTTTCTACCTTATGGGTGGGGAGCGGGGGAAGGGCGCTAATAAATTTAGAAATGCTAAAAGTAAAAAAATTTTAGTGGAGGTGATAAATTTTTGTTAAAAACTGATGTTTTGAATTCCGTTAAGGAAATAGTGGAATTGTTAGAAGAAAAAGATGGAGAAAATATTGTTGTACTTGACATGGAAAATTCTGAATTGATGGTTGATTACTTTGTTATTGTTACGGGAAATTCAGAACCACATAGAGTAGCTTTAAGAGACCAAGTAGTTAGGTATTTAAAAGATGAAGATATACCCATAACTTTTTACGATAAAGGTAAAAGTACCGATTGGATGATAATCGACGCTGGTATTTTTATAGTTCATATATTCTCGGAAGAGAGTAGAGAATTCTACGATTTAGAAGGGCTTTGGGGAGAACAAAATAGAATGGTACTATAAAATAATACTCACATCTTTCGTTTTTCACCTCGGTGCCCATAAAAGGGTCGGTGAAAAAAAGAAAGGTGGAGGTTAGAAAACCAAATCAAACAACTACGGAGGTGTATTTTTGTGTCAGTGGTAAGTATGAAACAGTTACTTGAAGCAGGAGCTCACTTTGGTCATAGGACGAGAAGATGGAATCCAAAGATGCAGCCTTATATCTTTACTGCAAGAAAAGGGATTCACATTATTGATTTACAAAAAACTTTAAAAAGTATTGACGAAGCCTATGACTTCCTAAAAAATTCGGTCATGGAAAAGAAAAGAGTATTGTTTGTAGGAACGAAAAAACAGGCTCAGCAAATTGTTGCCGATGAAGCACGCAGAAGTGGAGAATTTTTTGTAAACAACAGATGGCTTGGTGGCTTGTTAACGAACTTCAAGACGATAAAATCTAGAATTGATAAGTTGGAACAACTAACGGAATACGTTGAAAGTGAAGAGTTTTCCAAACTACCCAAAAAAGAACAGGCGACCATTCGCAGAAATTTAGAAAAATTAGAAAAAAACTTGGGTGGTTTACGTGGAATGAAAAAAATTCCAGATATACTATTCATTATTGATCCTAAAAAAGAAGAAATTGCTGTGAAAGAAGCGAATTTACTTAAAATACCCATAATAGCAACAGTGGATACTAATTGTGATCCGGATGTTATTGATTACGTTATTCCAGCAAACGATGATGCTATTAGAACCATAATGCTCATTGTTTCAAAAATGGCTGATGCGATTATTGAAGGAAAAGAAGGTAGAATTGAAACTCTCGAAGAAAGTAGCGAAGTAGAAGTAGAAGAAGAAAAAGACGAAGTAATAGATGAAGTAGACGAAAAATTAGAAGCTGAAGAGAAATACGCCATTTACGCAGAAGAATTAGAAGAAGAGGAAGAAGAATTTGTACCTTCAGAAATAGAAGACGAGGGCGAAGACGAAAAATTTTAATTTTTGGTTCTACATAATACACCGGGGGATTACTCCCGGTTTTTTTATAAGAGGTGATAATTTTGAAATTTTACATACGGACATTTGGTTGTCAAATGAATATTAATGAAAGTGAAATAATGGCAGGTCTTTTGAAAGAAGAAGGCTTCGAATGGACTGAAAATCCAAAAGAAGCCGACATAATATTGATAAATAGTTGTGCCGTTAGAGAAAAAGCAGAAAATAAAATGTATGGAGCCATAGGCGGTTACGGTAAACTAAAAGATGAAAATAAGAATTTAATCTTAGGTGTAGGTGGTTGCTCTGCAGAAAAAGAAAGGGAGAATCTGCTTGAAAGATTTAAAAATATAGATTTTGTCTTTGGCACTAGAAATGTGGTAGACATAGGAAATTTGGTAAAACGAGCTTTATATGGAGAAAGGTTCGCTGATTTTAGCGACAAATTAGATGAAGTAAGTTACGATATTCCAAAGATGCCGTCAAGTAAACACCATGCTTGGATTACTATCATATACGGATGCAACAAATATTGCACGTACTGTATAGTCCCATACACCAGAGGTTTCGAAAAAAGTAGGCCTATGGAAGATATAATAAGAGAAGTTGAAAGTTATGCGAAAAAAGGCTACAAAGAAATAACCTTTTTAGGTCAAAATGTTGATTCCTACGGTAAGGACTTTGGCGATAAAAAATCTAAATTAGATCTACTCATTCATAAGGCAGCGGAATTTGATTCCATAAAACGAATTTGGTTTTTAACCTCTTATCCATCCGATATAACAGATTCTTTAATACAGACTGTTGCCAACGAGGAAAAGGCGGCAAATTATTTTCATCTTCCAGCTCAATCAGGAAGCAACAAGATTCTCAAAGCAATGAATAGAAAATACACAAAAGAAGAGTTCATAGAACTTGTAAATAAGGTAAAGAAAGAAGTAGCTAGCGTTACAATATCAAGTGATTTTATAACGGGCTTCCCTTCAGAAACAGATGAGGATTTTGAAGAAACGGTAGATTTGATTAAGCGATGTAGATTTGAGAGAATAAATATCGCAGAATATTCTCCAAGAGAAGGAACCATAGCTTATAAGTATCAAAAAGATGATGTTCCTAAACACATTAAAAATAAAAGATTGCAGTATCTCATGGAGTTACAAAAAAGAATAAACCTTGAAGAGAATGAAAAGTATCTCGAACAAGAAGTTGTTATAATTCAAGAAGGAAAGGCTGGGAAAAATGGTACTTATATGGGAAGAACAATGAACAATAAATTAATAATCTTCGAAAGCAATGAAGAGTTGAACGGTGAATTTTTGAAAGTAAAGGTCAATAAAATTACACCAGGTCCATTGTATGGTGAGGTTGTAAACAATCTTTACTGACGGCCTAATAGATAGAAAAAAGGGGTGTTCACATTTGATACATGGAAAAGTATATGAATCTTTATCGTTTTATAGCCGAGCACTGAAAAGTGATGTGAAATATTCTATTTATCTTCCACCTAAATACGACATTGAAACCAGGAAATATCCGACTATTTATCTTCTGCATGGACATGGAGGGAACGAAACAAGTTGGCTAAGGAAAGGTCGAGTAGATCAAAGTTTGGATTTAATGATAACTAACAATGAAATTCCACCTTTTGTTGCCGTGATGCCTGATGCTAAGAACAGTTGGTACGTTAATTCTCCAACTGGTGTTAACTATGAAACCGCTTTGATAGAGGACCTTCTTCAACATATAGAAACGCAGTACAAGGTTTATAACGAACGTTCTTCAAGATTCATAGCCGGTTTATCTATGGGAGGATACGGTGCCTTAAGGTTGGCATTTAAGTATCCAGAGTTATTTTTGTCTGTTGCTAGTTTAAGTGGGGGAATAACCAGAGAAGTTCCCCCAGAGAAAGAAGTCGATTTATATGGCAATGAAATTCATGTAAGAGAAGATTACTATCATGATGCATTTGGCTGGCCTTTTGACCCAAAGTTTTGGGAGAAAGAGAATATTTTTAATTATATAGAAAACGTAAAACAAAACGGCTTAGAGCTTCCAGTTTATCTTTCTTGTGGAAGTGAAGATTACTTTTACCTATATTTAGGTGCTTCTGAACTGCACCATGAATTAAGAATCAATGGCATATCTTCAACTCTTTTCATAAAACCAGGCGACCATAATTGGTTTCTTTGGAGCCAAGAAATAAAAGATGTATTAAGGTTCTTTGCAAAAAATATGCTAATTATCCATTAAAGTAAGGAGTGAATTTATGGACCAAAAGAATGCCACCTATAGGTTAGTCATGAATTCGTTGTTTATAGTTCTATCCATACTTTTGTCAAGGTTATTAGCGATTAGAATTCCCATAGGCAATGTGGAAGTTATTAGATTTGGGTTTGGAACGATTCCTATGTTTCTTTCCGCCTTTATTTTTGGGCCCCTGGATGGTTTTATCGTTGGAGGTTTATCTGATTTGATTGGTTTTTGGATAAATCCAATGGGGGCGTTCCTTCCCCAATTCACGTTGACCTCAGCCTTACACGGTTTGATTCCAGGTATAGTTTTTAGGTATTTTTTTAAAAGAAGAATCAATTATTGGTCACTAGCCATTTCCTGTGGTTTAGGTGAAGCCGTAGGAATAACCTTAACACCATTCTTTATTCATCAAGCTTTTGATGTTTCATATGCGGTTCTTATGCCTCCACGAATCGGTGGCTATGTGGTCTCATTCTTTTTGAACGCCTTTATAATGCTTTTATTACTCACGAGAATTCCTCAAATTTATAAAATGATGGAGAAAAAATAAGATGGATAAATATTATGAGTTTGTTTATGAATTGAAAGCCAGCGAGGAAGAAAAGATAATAGATCAGTTCATAAAATATGGGTTTAATTCCTTTTACTTTGAAGAAGATGTAGAAAGTTCAAAGACTTTTCTGAAGTTGTATGTCAAGAAGGAAGAGCAAATCAAAGATATTTTGGATTTGCTTTCTATGTATGGTTTAAAACTCCTTTCGAAGGAAATTACCGAAGAATCAAAATGGTTAGAAGAATGGAAAAAAACAATAGATGTTTTTGAACTTATAGATGGAGTTTGGATCAATCCTTTTTCCGATAAAAAAATAGAAAAACCGGGAATAGTATTGAATATAATACCAGGAAGTGCATTTGGAACGGGTTTACATTCAACCACTAAACTGGCAGCCGAACTTTTAAGAAAGGTTGGTTGCATAGGTAAAGATGTTATAGACGTTGGAACAGGTAGCGGAATATTATCGCTTTTGGTTAAAAAGTTTGGAGCTAATCACGTTTTGGCTTTAGATAACGATATTTTGGCTACAGAAAAAGCAAAAGAAACTGCTATTTTAAACAATGTCAGTATTGAGATAAAAGAATCCGATTTGTTAAGCGCTGTTGGAGAACATGAAAGATTCGATATATTAGTTTCTAATATTGTGGCTGAAGTACTGATACAGTTAATGAAAGATCCTAAATTTGATAAAATACTTAAAAATAAAGGATTTGTCATCCTTTCTGGTATAATTGAAAGTAAGGAAAAATTGGTTATTGAACAAGCAAAAGATGTAAATTTAGTATTGAAAGATAGAATGGAGGATGGTTCTTGGATAGCTCTGATGTTTCAGAAAAAGATTTAAAAATAATTGAAAAACAATTGGGACGGTGCGTTAGTAACGTATTAACTATAGAAAAAAGATGCATTTATGGCTATCCTCAAGTAATAAAGAGCTTTCCTTTAAAAGATGGAAAGCCATTTCCTACTCTTTATTGGCTAACTTGTCCATATTTAGTGGAAGAAGTTTCAAAACTGGAAGCCCAACAAAAAATCACTGAAATAGAAAAGATTATACAAAATGATCCAGAATTAAAACGACAGCTGGTACGTGTTCACCAAGTAGAAATTGAAAAAAGAATGAAGCTATTAGGAGAAAAAATCAATTCCCTACCTGAAAATATGATCAAGAAACTAAAAGAAACGGGAATAGGTGGAATTGAGGATTTCTCTAAAATAAAATGTTTACATTTACACTATGCATCGTATTTAGATGGGGAGAATAATCCCGTGGGGGAAATAGTGGATCGCTATATTGGCAAGAAAGATTGTGATGACAATAGATGTGAAAAATGGGTGGGATGCGAGGCTGAGCGATGATTCCTCTTCCTTAGAAGGGTGGGCTGCGGGGCGAAGGGGCGCTAAAAAACTAACTTTTGAATATCTCAAAGTAATACCTTATTGCAGCTTTACACGAAAAATTTTTTAAAATGAAACAAAGATTCATGAGGTTCTTAAGGGGCGAAGCCCTTTTGCAGCTTTGTGCAAAAAGACTTTTTAAAAACAAACAAAGATCTTGGGGTTCTTAAGGGGTTTACCCCTTAATGCAAGGAGGCGACTCAACCTATGATTGACAGATCAATTTTAAACAACATCCCTAAAAAACCAGGAGTATATATTTTTAAAAACAATAAAGGTGATCCTATATATATAGGCAAGGCAAAAAACTTAAAAAACAGAGTTTCTTCCTATTTTAACAAGAAAAACTACATAGGAAATGAAAAAACTTATGAAATGCTAGAAAAAGCCACAAATTTAGACTACATAATAACTTCAAATGAAAATCAAGCATTTATCTTAGAAGCCAACCTCATCTATATTCATAAGCCAAAATACAATATAATGTTAAAAGATACACGAGTGTATCCATATATTTTAGTAACGGATGAACAATTCCCCAAGATAAAATACATTCGTACAAAAAAAGAAGAAAAAGGTAAATTCTATGGTCCATACTCTGATGTTAAATTTGTAAAAGACGTTATCGAAGTACTCCAAAGCGTATATAAAATCAGAAATTGTGACAGAGATTTAAGCAGGAAAAGCAAACCATGTTTCCTTTACCATTTAGGAAGATGCTATGGTCCATGTTACAAGGATGTAGACGAAACGGTATATCAAGAATCAGTGGAAAAGGTTAAAAAAGTTTTATCAGGAGATATTGAAGAAGTGAAGAACTATCTTCAAAAAGCAATGATGGATTATGCCAAAATAAAAAATTATGAAAAAGCCGCTCAAATGCGTGACACATTGTTTAAATTAGAAAATTTATTTGAAGAAGTAGCGGTTGAATACAAAAACGGAAAAAATTTAGATATAATAATGTATGAACCTCCAGTTTATTTAGTTTTAATAGTAAGAAAGGGATACTTGATTTCAAAACTTTCCTTCACGATGGAAGGGACGTTGGAAGATTTCTTGTATCAATACTATATTGTTAGAAAGAATGAACCGCCTTCTTTGATATCGACATTATACAATGAAGAAATTTCTCCAGAAATATTGGATTTTCTGAAAGAAAAAGGCTTAAAAAGAATCGAAAAGATAGGTAAAAGTTCTAAAATATATGAAATGGCTTATACAAATTTGCAAGAAGAAATAAAAAGGCAAAAAGACTTAAGCTTTGCCTTAAAACAAACAAAAGAAATACTTTCTTTGAAAAAAGAACCAAAAATTATTGAAGGTATAGATATATCTCATCTTCAAGGGTTATATACCGTTGCCTCTTTAGTAAGTTTTGAAAACGGCAAGCCCAAAAAAGAAGGATACAGAAAGTATCGATTAGATGATATAAAAGCCCCAGATGACTTTGAAAGTATCAGAACAGTTATAAAAAGAAGATATCAAAAGCATGAATTACCTGATCTTTTATTTATTGATGGAGGAAAAGGACAGGTAAATTCAGCTGTAGAAGCACTAAAAGAAATCGGCTATTCTTTGAAAGATGTCGATGTTGTAGGTATCGCCAAAGAAGATGAAAGGATAGTTTTACCTGGTGACATACCCGATCTTCACTTACCTTTGGATCATCCAGTGTTAAGATTACTTATATACGTAAGAGATGAAACCCATAGGTTTGCTATAGGCTTTAATAGAAGTCTCAGAAGTAAACGATTCGAAAAAACAAAGTTGGATGATATTTACGGTATAGGTCCGAAAAGGAAAAAAGAATTAATAAAACATTTTGGAGGGATTCAAAAATTACTGGAAGCATCAATTGAAGAGATATCGAAAGTCGTTAAAAGTGAAAAAATCGCTAAAAGAATAAAAGAAAGTTTGGGAGAGAAATAATTTGGAAAAATTAATTGAATTTGCCATAAGTTACTTAAATAAATACAAAAGCTTTTTAGCCGATGAATTTCAACATTTTTTCTTTGGCGCTGTTTACGATGGTGAAGACAAATTTCCAGTCTACTGTATTTTTATAGATGAAGAAGGAAGAGTTTTTGAAACTCTGGGACCTGATAAACCAGGAAAAGTTATGAGTGTCTTATACCCTACGTATTACAATGATCCTGATATATTACTAAAAAAATACACAGAACTATCTAAGCAATACAATAAAATAATACAACCCGACACGGCATTTGGAATAGTACAATCACCTTTTAAAATTACATCATACAGGGTATGGGGAAATGAAAGGCTTATAAAAAAGCTCATATTCTCTGAAAAATTAAAAGGCGAAGAATACATTTCTCTCTATCAGAGCATAACAGATGAAAAATTGAAATTCATAATTGAACATTACAAGCAATGGGATGATGACATATTTTATTTTCCATATTTGAAGGACATTCATGTTTTATTTAAAGTTCCCGATCATATAAGTAGTTCAGAAGTATCTATATATATTGAAATAGGTCGAATATTAAAAGAAAAAGTGCTTCGAGGATACAATTTTTTGGAAAATTCATACAAACTTCCAGAAATGAAAGTTAAAGCACCAGCATTAGCCGTATTCAAAACACCTGCAGATCGTATCCTTGATATAGACTTCAAATCTATTTATGATCAATTTATAAAAAAGACTGCTAAAATAGTTGACCAAATTAATGAAATAAAAATTGAATTATAGGAATATGGGTGGGCAGCGGGGCGAAGGGGCGCTATAACAGTAATTCTTCATCAAAAGGAGAGAACAATGAAAGTAAACATTGAAGATTATTATAAAAGGACTAATCAAAATCTAACGCCAAAAAATATAAAAAAAGAAAAAAAATCTCCTTTTACACTCGCTGAAATGCTATATGGTACATTTAATATAGTTATTTCTGTAATATTTATATTACTCGTAGTAATAATGAACACTGTAAAACCTATTATTAATGATCTTCTTAACCCCAATTTTCCGTTAGAAACCAGACAAATATTTTTTCTATCTATATTAATGTTGGTCTTAGGAATACTATTTGAAATATATGCCATAGAAAAAGCTAGACTTCACAGATACTCGTTAATAGGCGCTATCTCTTTTTTCTTTTCAATCTTTATGACTATTGCTATAACTTATATAATAATAAAATATTCTTTAAACTGGGTAGGAATACAATTGTTCGGACAAACTGAAATAGGCCAAAACAAATGGTTTTATTTACCTTCCATAGCCTATTTAGGATATTCGATATTCAATGTATACTATTCTTTTTCTTTGATGAATTCACAATAATTTTCAAATAAGTTCATAAAAAAGAAATTGACAAAGTG